>JBDUCB010000157.1:0-13242 GCA_040003695.1 bacterium | reverse complement strand
GTGGTGATGGCAAGTATGCGCGGCTTCTTCTTGCGAGTCGCCTTGCCGTCACCTTCCGACATGGGCCAATGTTTTTCGACGATGTCGTACATGTTTAAGTAAGTTCCAGGTTTCAAGTTTCAAGTTTCAAGTTTTAAGCATCAATCGGGAACCCAGAACTTGAAACTTGAAACTTTGAACTTGAAACTCAATCTAACATAGCTCTGCTAAATTTCTCAACGATTTGTGTCGTTCGCGACCCGTCCTTGCTGATAAAGCTTTAAAGGTTTACAACGTTTCCGGACTCAGCGGAAGGAGACAAATGATGGAAACAGTTGCGGGCATTTTTCAATCGCGCGAGCGAGCCGAGAAAGCGATTCAGCAAATACATTCAATCGGAGTTCGTAACGACAGAATTGCGTTGCTGACTCCAAACACAACCCCCCAGGCGGCCGAGCGCGCAGTGCCTACTTCCGATAGCGAACAACCGGGCATGGGCAAAGCAATGGGCGGCACTGTGGGTGGCGCAATGGGTATCGCTGGTGGTGCGTCGCTCGGCGCGGCCGCGGCCAGCTTACTCATACCCGGCGTTGGACCAGTCATCGCCGGAGCAATTCTCGGTGCGGCGATTTTGGGAGCTGGCGGAACCGTAGCCGGAATGGCCGCCGGTGAAGCTTTGGAAGAGGGGCTCGTTTCCGGGTTGCCTCACGACGAGTTGTATCTTTACGAAGATGCTGTAAGGAAAGGCCGTTCGGTCGTTATTGCGTTTGTCGAACATGAAGAAATGCTCGAGAAGGCCCGCGCCGCGATGGCAAACGCTGGCGCGGAAGGTATAGACAGCGCGCGCGAGGACTGGTGGCTCGGCTTGCGTGACGCGGAAGCTGAACATTACCAGACGACGGGTAAACAATTTGAAACCGATGAGCCGAACTACCGCCGCGGTTTTGAAACTGCTTTGCGGAATCGCGGTGGAGATATTGGCAAGTTGTCTGCTTTGGGCGATGTTTCAGACGATGCTTTTCGACGCGGGTACGAACGCGGTTGCGCATACCACCAGCGCGTGCGCGAGAATTACAAAGCTTGAAAGATTTGCTTTTGAACCTTCTGGTGCTGGTCACGATCCTCGGCCTGAGCGCGATTATCACCGGCTGGTTCGCCCGCACGATGTACATTCGTTGCCTGGGCTGCGGCACACTTAACGCCCGCAGACGCTCGCAATGCCGTTCGTGTCAGCAGGATCTTTTCCGCGCATAGCTTTGGCCTCGCTTGATCACTTGAATCAAGGCGGCGGCGAGACTTCTTACTTGAATCCAGGTGCACATTAATCCAATCGCAAGCGGGAAGAGCTTTTCGTCGATTGTAGTCTTCGTTTCATTCTTCCTGTTCTCGCAAATCACCGCCATGTCACAACATCAAACCCCAACCGTGCCAAACGAGTGGCGTACTTATGCCGAGCAAACTGACTACCGCGAGACGCCGCGCTACGGTGCAACCATCGATTACGCTAAGCGACTCGACCGTGCTTCTTCGCTGATCAAGTTTGAAACATTTGGCAAGAGCGGTGAAGGTCGCGAACTGCCGCTGCTGATTGCGACCGAAGGAGAAACATTTACAACCGAGGCGGCGAAGCGTGCTCACAAGCCGGTGATCCTCATTCAGGCGTGCATTCACGCGGGCGAGCCCGACGGCAAAGACGCAGGCCTCGCGCTCCTGCGCGATATTGCAATTACAAAGACGCGCGCTGGCCTGTTGAAGAATGTCGTCGTGTTGTTTATTCCGATTTACAGTCCAGATGGCCATGAGCGCGTAAGTCCTTACAATCGCATCAATCAAAATGGACCAGCGGAAATGGGTTGGCGCACCACCGGCACTTATCAGAATCTCAATCGCGATTACATGAAGGCGGACACGCCCGAGACCCGCGCCTGGCTGGCGCTTTGGAACAAATGGCAGCCCGATCTATTTATCGATTGTCACGTCACAGACGGCGCCGATTATCAGTACAACATCACTTTCCAACATGAACATCACGCGGGGGTCGATCCGCAGGTGCTCGCCTGGGAAAGGGCAGTCTTCGACCAACGCGTTGCGGCGAAAACTGAAACAGCGGGTAACATCGTGTCATGGTATTTGGAGTTCATCGACAATCGCGATCTGACGAAAGGTATCCGCGACTTCAACGGCAGTCCGCGTTTCTCGACCGGTTACGTGCCGCTGCGCAACCGGCCGGCGATTCTGATCGAGACGCACATGCTGAAAAATTATCGCTCGCGCGTAATCGGTACCTATGATTTTCTTCGTTCGGCTCTGGAAGAGGTGAGCAGCGATCCCCAGAGTTTGCTCAAGGTAGTAAAAGAAGCTGACGAGAAAACCATCGCTGCCGGGCGCACTTACGATCCTACGCATCCATATCCACTTGATTTCGAGTTGACCGACAAAGCAACGCCTTATCACTTGCGTGCGGTTGATTCGCACGTCGCACCTAGTGAAATATCAGGTGCTCCGTATGTGGAATTTGGAACGAAACCAATAGACTTAACTGTGCCGCTCTATAACGACTTTCGCGTGAAAATGGCTGTCGTACCGCCGCTGTATTACATCGTGCCGGTGCAGTGGAAGGAAGTCGTCGATGTTATCAACTCTCATGGTTTGAGTTTCGACACGCTGCGACAGCCGGCGACAATTGATATAGAAACCTATCGTTTCACGGAAGTGAAATGGCCAAGTGGTCCATTTGAAGGGCGACTGATGCCTTCATTTAAGGCTGAACCAGTAAGCGTGCGCCGCACGTTTCCCGCGGGCTCGGTTCTCGTTCCGCTGGCCCAGCCTGCCGCACGAGTTGCGATTAACTTGCTCGAGCCGGAAGCGCCCGACTCGCTGGTTCATTGGGGTTTCTTCGACGCGATTTTTGAGCAGAAAGAATATGGCGAGAATTATGTTTTGGAGAAGCTGGCGCGCGAGATGCTCGCCAAAGATCCAAAACTACGCGACGAGTATCAAAAAAAGTTAGCGAGCGATCCGGAGTTTGCTGCTAATCCACGGGCGCGGCTCGAATTCTTTTATCGCCGTTCGCCTTACTGGGACCAGCAGATGAATCTTTATCCTGTCGGGCGAATCATCACGCGATTGAGCCTCTAATACCGCTGTAGCGCAAACTAACAGTTTGCGTCACGGCTAGTGAGACATCGCCTCAGGATCTTCTGAAACTTCCTCAACCGCCCGACTGCGGCTCTTGATCGTAACTGCCGCAACGCCTGCAAAGATCAACAGACAAGCGATCAGTGTTCGCGAATTTAATGTTTCTCCCAATATCGCGGGCGCTAACCCAAAAGCAACGAGCGGTTGCAGGTAAATGTAAACCGCAACAATGGTTGGCGCGACTTTCGTGAGCGCCCAGGCGTTGAGATAGTAAACAAAAACCGTCGGCAGCAGCACGATATAGATGATTGCCAACCAGGCATTCCCAGGTACACTAGCCAACCCGTCTGTACTCCACGCATAAATGGCAAGCGGCAACGTGATTATCGCGCTCACCAGAAACAGCCAGGTGATGACGTTGAATGCGCCGTACCGCTTCACAAGATCTCTCGAGACAGCAATGTAGGCGCCATACGAAAAAGAGTTCGCGACGATCAGCAGGTTGCCGCGCGTTGTTGATGCCGAAAACGTAGCTCGCAATGGATCGACAAGATAGATCACGCCAAGGGCAGCGAGCGCGATTCCGAATATGTGACGCAGCGAGGCGCGATCATGGCCCAACGCAATGCTAATCACCAGAGTGAAAACCGGAATCGTCGTCGTCAAAAGCGTGGCGTTGATTACAGTCGTATAGGACAAGCCTTTAACAAATAGAAGCTGATTCACAACCACGCCAAGCAAAGCCGAGAGCACAACCCAGGCAAGCACTCGCTTTGGCAGTTGTCTAAGGGGCCCGAACCTCCGGCGCAGCAAAGCAAAAATTAGGGCCGCGCCAACTATGCGAAAGCCAACCAGGCTGGTACTGGAAACTGAACGCAGGGCGATCTTTCCAAAGATGGGCCAAGTGCCAAAGAATATTTGCACTATCACCAGCGCGATATGCGGCGCAATACCGCGATCTTTGAATGAGGATTTAGAAGTCATTAGTGGGCGTGTCGGCGTCTGAATGCTGTCGAACAACAAAAAGGATCGGGTTACCCCGATCCCTTGCAAAGTCGACGCTGTTCGTAGTCTCAGACAACCAGGAACAGCGGGTTCTCAAGAATCTTCTTGAAAGTCTGTAAAAACTTCGCGCCAGTGGCGCCGTCAATTACGCGATGATCGCAGGACATCGTCACGCGCATCATCTGCCGAACCACAACCTCGTTTTCCCGAACGACCGGCTTCGGAGACATGGCGCCGACGGCAAGGATCGCTCCCTCGGGCGGATTAATTACCGCTGTGAATTCATCGATGCCAAACATGCCGAGGTTGCTGATGGAGAAACTTGCCCCCATGTACTCTTCAGGTTGCAGTTTGCGGTTGCGGGCCCGGCTGGCGAGGTCACGCACCTCGTTTGCAATTTCGCTCAACGACTTTTGATCTGCGGCCCGGATGATCGGCGTAATCAATCCTTCTTCAATGGCCACTGCCACGCCAATGTCAGCGTGCTGGTAATAACGCACGATCTTGTCCTGGAAAGAAGCGTTGACCTGGGGATGCTGCATCAGCGCCGCGGCCGCCACTTTGATAATAATGTCGTTGATGCTGATTTTAAGTTCCGGATCGAGCGCGTTGATACCGCTGCGCATTTCGGCAGCGCGATCCATTTCAATTTCGGTGGTCAGGAAGAAATGCGGAATTGGGCCCAGCGAAGTAACCAAACGCTTGGCGATAGTGCGCCGCATTTCACTCGCTGGTTCGTCGTGATAAGCCGAAGCACTCGCGATCGCTGACTTCTGGCCGACGCCGCCGACAGCTCGCAAGTGCGTTTGCTTCGTCGCAGGTTGGGCGGTTGAACCCTGCTGGCTAATCAATCCTTCGACATCGCGTTTGATAATTCTGCCACCCGGTCCACTGCCATTCACCGAACGCAAATCAATGCCGGATTCTGCGGCCATGCGTGCGGCTAAAGGTGAAACAATCAGGCGTCCGGTTGTTGGTTGTGCTACTGGCGCCGCAGCCTGACTGCCATTCCCAGGGGCGTTCCCAGCGGCAGTCACGCCCGCGTGCGTATCAATCTCAGCAGTCTTCGGTGCTTTTGATTCTTCAGCCTCGGCAACAATTGCCGGTTTAGTTTCCGCTGCTTCTTTCTTTTCTGCAGCAGGAGCTGCGGCTTTGGCAGGTGCACTGGCTGCTGGCTGATTCGTGAATGCTGAAATGTCCTCGTCAGGCTCGCCGATGATGGCAATCAACTGGCCCAGCGGCGCGGATTCACCTTCCTGGATCAAAATCTTGCGCAGCACGCCGTCGCCGAGCGCCTGCATTTCCATCGTGGCCTTGTCAGTATCAATCTCAGCGAGTGGCTCGCCCATCGACACCTTATCGCCCTCTTTCTTGAGCCAGCGAGAAAGCTGTCCCTCCTCCATCGTGGGAGAGAGCTTGGGCATGATTACCTGAGTTGCCATTCAAATTGGTCCCTAGTCAGTAGTCCGTGGTCAGTTGCTAAGCTTTCGTTGGTTAGAGGTCAATCACAACTGACAACGAACTACTGACAACTGACGGTCTATAAATACGCAACCTCTTTAACGGCCGCGACGATCTGTTCCACATTCGGTATGGCCGCGTCCTCGAGATTCTTGGCGTAGGGCATCGGCACATCGGCCCCGGAAACGCGTTTGACTGGAGCATCGAGATAATCGAAAGCACGCTCCATAATCTCTGACGCAATCTCTGCCGCTACCCCGCAGAATGGATGCGACTCTTCAGCTATCACCACACGATTGGTTTTCTTGACTGATTCCACGATCGTATTGATGTCCAGAGGCCGGATAGTACGGGGATCAATAACTTCACAGGAGACGCCTTCTTTCTCGAGCGCGTCCGCCGCCTTCAAGGCCACCGGAACCATCAATGATCGCGCCACGATGGTTGCATCTTTACCCTCGCGCTTGATGTCGGCGACGCCGAGGGGGATTGTGAAGTCAGGATCGTCTGAAACTTCGCCCTTGTTGCCGTACATCCTTTCCTGCTCGATAAAGATCACGGGGTCGTCGTCGCGAATGGATGATTTCAGCAGTCCCTTGGCATCTGCCGGCGTGGAAGGCATGACAACCTTCAGCCCGGGAAAATAGGCGAACCACGATTCGAGCGCCTGGGAATGCTGCGACGAAACCTGAAACGCCGAGCCGCCCGGCCCACGAAAGACAATGGGAACGTTGAACTGCCCGCCGGACATGTAAAGCATCTTAGCGGCGGAGTTAATGATTTGATCGGTCGCCAGGATCGAGAAGTTGAAAGTCATAAACTCAACAATGGGCCGCAGACCGGCCATCGCCGCACCAACACCCAGTCCGGCAAAACCAAGTTCAGTGATGGGCGTATCGATTACGCGTTTTGGTCCAAGCTCTTCAAGCAAGCCTTTGGTAACTTTGTAAGCGCCCTGATAAGCGGCCACTTCTTCGCCCATCAGAAAGACATTTTCGTCGCGCTGCATCTCTTCTCGAATTGCCTGATTGAGCGCCTCGCGCATCGTTACTATGGCCATGAAACTATTTCCTGTTGATCCTCAGGACTAAATCTCTATTTGTTTTCCGGTATTGGCTCAGCGTAGATATTGGTAAACAACTCTTCCGGCGCCGGTAGCGGACTCTCCTCGGCGAAACGCACTGCTTGCTCAATTTCCGCGCGCACTTCCTCGTCCATCTTTTTCAATTCCGCTTCGCTGATTACGTTTTCTTCTTTCAAACTCGCGGAAAAGAGCTTCAGCGGATCGCGCTCCTGGTGGCGTTCAATCTCGGCACGCGTTCGATAATTTCCTGGGTCGGACATCGAATGGCCCATGAACCGATAGGTGCGAACTTCGAGCAGGGTTGGCAGATAGTTTTTGCGGGCGCGCTCCACGGCTCTTAGCGTCGCCTCGCGAACCGCCAGGACATCCATGCCGTCAACGAACTCCGACACTATCTCGTAAGCGCAAGCCTTTTGCGAAATATCCTGCAAAGACATTGCGCGCTCGAGCGATGTGCCCATTCCGTACTGATTGTTTTCGCAGATATAGATGCAGGGAAGTTTCCAAAGCTGGGCCATATTCAGCGACTCGTGAAAGGCGCCCTGGTTTACCGCCGCTTCGCCAAAAAAGCAAAGCGTTACCTGGTCGGTCTGTTTATATTTTGTGGCAAAGGCAACGCCGGTAGCTAAGGGAATTTGTCCGCCCACAATGGCATGTCCGCCAAGAAAATTTACTTCCTTGTCAAACATATGCATTGAACCACCCTTGCCATGCGAGCAGCCACCGGCCTTCCCGTAGAGCTCGGCCATGACAGCTTGTGGCGAAATTCCCTTAGCTATCGCGTGCGCATGTTCGCGATAGCTGGTCAGCACGTAGTCGTCTTTGCGAATGGCGGAAATGGCGCCGATGGCAACGGCTTCCTGGCCGATGTAAAGATGGCAAAAACCTCCAATCTTTCCGCTGCTGTAGGCTTCGGCGGACTTCTCTTCGAAGCGACGCACCAGCAGCATCTGGCGATAGATACTTAAAAGCGTCTCACGATCGAGCTCGGCAAACCGGCGTTTCTGCGCCGCCTTTACAGCTGGAGTAGGATCAAGACCCGGATCGGCTTCTCCATGCGTTTCCTGGTCCAACAAGCCGGTCGCAGTCGAATCCTCAACGCCTACACGTGAAGGCCCGGGCGTCCGCTTTCTCATATCCTGGGTTGATTTTGCCATCGATCAGACAGTTGAACTCTGGGATTAACCGCCATCACGGCGGCTCAAAACCTTACGAACAGGGGGAATGGATTATACGCGACGATTGTAAGGGCGCGCAAAACCCTCGAAAAAGAAAAAAGCACGCCGCGTATGCGACGTGCCAGTTTCGTAATCCTTGTGGTCGCTTAGCGCATTGCATCCAGATTTGTGACCGGCGTGTTAGCCAAACTTATGATTGTCTTGCGCGAATGTTTGTTCGTTTGCATTTTCCGTGCAGCCGCAGTCAACAATTCTTCAGTAGTCTCGCCCTGATCAGGGTAGCAGGCGACACCCATGCTGATGCCGACCCCAACAACCGTTCCGGCGCGCACCGAAAATTTCTGCGACTCGACAGCATTTCGGATTCGCTCGCCCACCAATTGCGCCATGCTGCTCGAGGCCATCGGCATGATGGCTACGAATTCATCGCCGGCATAACGAGTCAGAATATCCATCTGCCTTAGCTCTTTACGAATGACGGCTGCAATGCTTGCGAGTACGCGATCGCCGATTGCGTGGCCATACTGATCGTTAATTCCTTTGAAGTCGTCAACGTCCATGCTGAGCACTGCCAGCGACTCGTTACTCATGCGCTGGCATTCAGCCAAACGCTGTTCCAGCATCATGTAGAAACCACGCGCGTTTGGCAGGTTAGTGAGCGAATCGACCAGCGCGCTCTCCTTAGTCTTCTCGAACGTCAGAGCATTATTGAGAGCGGTAGAAGCATGCTGGCAGACCGATTCGAGCAAGCGGACATGTTCAGTTGTGTACGAGGTTCGACTCTTTGAATAGAGAGTGAGAGCACCAAATGCGCCGTCCTCACGCAGCAGCGGCGACACGAGTACCCCTTTGTAAGCCTTTGACAATTCCTCGGACACTCCCACGAGATCGAGCTCCGGAGAAGCATTGCACATGGACCGCGCGTTGGCTATTACCCAGCCGGTAATCCCATCGCCAACGTTCATGCGTCGCTGGCCAAAAGCGGCCGCATCCTCGCCGACCGTGTGTGCGGCTACGGCTTTGCCAGACTTCTCGTCGACGATAAAGATAATGCAGGTATCGAACGGCACAATCGCCCGCAACTTGTTCGAAATAAGCGTGACGGTGTCGTTCAAATTTAAAGATGAACCGATTGTCTGGGCGATCTCGTGCAGTGCAAATACTTCGCGCTGTGCTTCGGTAATTGAGCGGAAACCAGCCTGGTCGTCGTCGGGAGTCCCTACCAGGTTAGACGCCAGCCCTGCGTCCGGTTTCGTCTTTGTTTCATAATCATGTCCCGAAGTCTCGGCAGCTACTTGTTCCTGAATGTCTTCTGCGTCTATGAGTCGATCGAATTCCTCTACATGATCGATAAACTTTTCAACCACCCTGGGATCGAACGCGCTTCCGGCCATTCCTCTTAAAAGGGCCAGCGATTCCTCTCGCTTCATGCCTTTGCGATAAGGCCGATCACACCGGGTGGCATCGTAAAAGTCGACCACCGAAATAATTCTGGCAACCAGTGGAATCGCTTCACCTTTGAGACCTTTTGGATAACCGCTGCCGTCCCATTTTTCGTGGTGATACCGAACGATGTCTTCCACCGGATACGGAAAGTTCACGCGGCGCAGAATGTCGCCACCAACGGTCGGATGGATTTTCATCTTTGCAAACTCAGCTTCAGTAAGTTTGCCCGGCTTGTTGAGGATGTATTCAGGTACGGCGAGTTTGCCGATGTCGTGCAACAAGGCGCCGGCAAAAAGCGCTCGGAGTTCCTGAGCGCCGACCGTGAAAAGCTTGCCCATCTCGGATGCGTAAATCTGCGTACGCCGGACGTGACCATGAGTCGTTTGATCTTTCGCATCGATCGCGATTGCCAACGACTCAATGGTGTTCATGTGAATCACTGCCATCTCTTCAACGTGCTTACGATTTTCCGTTTCAGCGCGCCGTACTTCATTCAAACGTTTTTCGTTGAACCGATACAAGAGATGGACCATAGCCGTGATCAAAAGGCCGAGCAGGATAAACGCAACTCCGCCGCCGGTGAGGGCTGAATAAAAGAGAACTGCTGAAGCAGCCCCCGCGACTTGCGTTGTAAGAGTCCAAACCAGGCTTTCCTGAGAAGGAAGCTCCCGCGGCTTATCGTCAAGCAGATTTAAGAAATGAAGCGTAGCTAACGTGCTGAAAAAATATTGCAGCACTGCCAATACGCATAGCGGAACCAGAAAAACGCTTACCGGCAATCCTTGAGCTGCGCTTTTCGGAAGATCGTCCGCAAAGACAGTAGCGAGAAATCCATAGCACGAGGCTGATAAAAACGTGGAGATGACCGCGATTGCGGTAGTAGCAATTGACTCTCTTCGGCTAGCCAGACCATACGTGGATACAAACGCTACTATCGCGGCGAGTAATGTCGCCGGGCCGGCAGTGTCTGCTGGAGGAACCGCATAGAGAATGACGGCCAGGAAAACCAGCGAATCCGCGACCGATTTGCGGCTCTGGTTTGCACCGAGATTTGTGGTTATGGAAACTGTAAATCGACTGGCAACAACCGTGAGTACGAGTAGGATCAACCAGGAAAGCAAACCAGCCCGGGTGAGAAAGGGCAACTTCACCGTCGAAATCAAAGCCGAGGACAAGAGCAACAGACTTAGTGTTGCGATGCTGCCTAACAGCAGCGTACTTTTCCAGTTTTTTGGTGAGTTCATATTGTTGGACGGACGAGAACTGCGGAGACAGGGCGTCGCGATTCTTATGCTTGATACAGGGCGATGAGCGAGAAACTCAGCGAGTGCAGCCTAGGGACGATGTGCCAAACATTGTTTGGCACGTCTAAAGATAAACCAGTCAGCCGGTTGGCGTCAATAGGGAGTTCACCTGACTTTGGCCGAAAAACCCGGGTTTGAAGCGCAATTAGGATGCAGACGCAGCGTTTCGGGCTAGTTGGCCAGCCAATTCGGCAGGCGTTGTGACTGGGGTTTTGCAGGTGAAGTGTTCGCAGACGTACGCGGTAGGCTTTCCGTCCAATTCGCTTCGTCTTTGCAGCAGAGGAATGGCCGAAAAGGCTGCGTCGTCGTCCGGCGAGACCTGCGCGACGACTTTGTTCGCTAGGTAGTTCGACCAGATTTCCCGGGCAAGGGAAATAGTCTCGGGCGAGTCCAAGGCGCCGATGAGCGCAATTTCTTTTGGCGTATCAAGACAGAAATCCAGCGCGCACAGCAACCTGCCAAATCCAGCCGGGTAACGAAGCATGCCATTTGCTGTCAGTCGAAGAATAGTAGTAGCACGTCGCTGATAGTCGTGATTGGTTGTAAGGACACCGAGCCGCAACAGCACTTCAGCCGCTACCGAGTTTCCGGATGGCGTAGCGTTATCAAAATAATCTTTGGCGCGAACGATCAATTGCTCGTGACTAGCGCCGGTAAAGAAAAAGCCACCTTCTTCGTCATCCCAGAATTCCTCGATCATCACATCGCAAAGACTGCGAGCCTCATTGAACCACTCCAGTTCCCCGGTAGTCTCAAACAGAGTCAGCAGTCCATCGACGTAGAATGCATAGTCTTCCAAATACGCATTCAGTTTTGCTTCGCCGTCTTTGTAACTTCTAAGCAGCAACCCGTTACGCCGCAAATTGTTCAAAACGAAGCGCGCGTTCTTTTTGGCAATCTCGGAATAATCCGGCCGAGCAAGAATCGCCCCAGCCTCGGCGAAACTAGCAAGCATCAAGCCATTCCAGGCGGTCAGCACTTTTTCATCGCGCGCGGGCTTAACTCGTTTCTCGCGAGCTGCAAACAAAACCCGGCGAGCTTTGGCCAGAGTATTACTAAGGTGTTCGACCGTGAGCTTTTCGGCCGCTGCGACCTCGGCAAGGCTACGAGTAACGCTAAGGATGTTGGCGCCTTCGAAATTTCCATCTGGAGTTAAGTTGTAGTACGTGGCAAATAGATCCGCGTCACGCTTGCCGACTAGTGATTCAACTTCCGACAAACTCCAAACAAAAAACTTACCCTCGACGCCTTCTGAATCTGCGTCCTGCGTGGAATAAAAACCGCCGAGAGTATCGGTCATTTCTCTCGCGACGTAATCCAGAATGCCTTCGGCGATGTCCCGGGCCCAGACGTCCTTCGTGAGCTGGTAATAATGTAGATAGAACCGCGACAACAAAGCATTGTCGTAAAGCATTTTTTCAAAGTGCGGCACCAGCCAGCGGGCATCGGTTGAATAGCGATGAAAGCCGCCGCCAAGCTGATCGTAAATGCCGCCGTCCGCCATCTTACGACAAGTGTGCTGCACGATCTCCAGAGTCCGCGCGTTGCCGGTGCGATAAAACGTGTGAAGCAGAAACTCGAGCGTCATCGCTGGCGGAAACTTTGGTGCGCCACCGAAGCCTCCGTTTGTAGCGTCGTAGTTTTTGATTATTCCTCGGTGTGCAGAATCAAGCAGCTCGTTTGCTAACGCTTCATTCGATTCTACGAGCGCGGTCGCGCGCTTGAGTTCACCAAGTACAGACTGCGCCGTCCGGCTGATATCGTCAGGGCGTTCGCGGAATGCATCGGCTACGCTGATCAAAACTCGTGGAAACCCGGGCATGTTGTAGCGATCTGCAGGCGGAAAATAGGTGCCTGCATAAAAGGGAACCGCGTCTGGCGTTAAGAAAACCGTCATGGGCCAGCCGCCATGCTGCGTCATCATCTGCACTGCGTTCATATAAATCTGATCCAGATCCGGTCGCTCTTCGCGATCAACCTTGATGTTGACGAAATTGTCGTTCATCAATTTGGCAATCGCATCGTTTTCAAACGATTCGTGCTCCATGACATGGCACCAATGACAGGCGGAGTATCCGATGCTCAGCAGCAGTGGTTTTTGCTCGCGGCGCGCGATTGCAAACGCCTCTTCGCCCCATGGGAACCAATCGACAGGATTGTGCGCGTGCTGCAGGAGATAAGGGCTCGTCTCCTTGATTAGGCGATTCGTATGGGTGTGTTCGCTCAATTGCAACGTTTCCTATCGTGCACTGCTTTCATTTTACAATCGGAACGAAAGAACGCGAACCGAGCAGCCAATGGATGGCGCATTCAATAAAAAAACATTGTCTTTGGGGGTTAGTCTTTATACCAATAAGGTGTTCGTTTGGTCCAGACACTGTTTGGATGGCGAATCTTCGTATCATCGCTGGTAAGTCTCCATAACTCTGTTCACCGTATCGCGATTCCAACCCCGAGAGTTGGAACTCTCGGGGTTGAATACATACAAGCGCGACACCGGAGGCAGGTTGTGAATTTGTTCGTCCGTGGAAATGCCGGCGCTTGATCTACAGCGCGTCGACTGAGAGCCATCGTTCGCGAGGCGTGAAAGGATTGCGCTGCGATCGATACCCATGCGAAACAACATCGGCACTGCTTCATCGATTGG
>JBDUCB010000215.1:0-3959 GCA_040003695.1 bacterium | reverse complement strand
GGTAGTGGGCATGCACTTTTTTAACCCGGTCCACATCATGCGTCTGATTGAAATAGTCGTCGGCAAAGCCACGAGTGATGATACAGTTGAGGCTGTTCGACAGGTGGCGAAGCGGCTGCGGAAGGAGCCAATAGTTGTACAGGATGTGCCTGGCTTTGCGTCCAGTCGCCTGGGAGTGGCGCTGGGACTTGAAGCAATGCGCATGGTTGAGCAGGGCGTCGCGAGCGCAAAAGACATTGATACGGCGATGGAACTCGGCTACAACCATCCCATGGGACCACTGAAACTCACCGACCATGTCGGTCTGGACATTCGCTTGAATATTGCCGAGTATCTTTACCGCCAGCTTGGTTCAGAAACGTTTCGACCGCCGGAACTTTTGCGCCGCATGGTGCAGGAAGGCAAACTGGGTAAGAAGACAGGTGCAGGCTTTTATGATTGGACGTCGCCTGCTGAAGATCTGCGCACGGCGCATTCTTCTTGAGAGCTTAGGCACACAGTGTTGCCAACTATGAGCACACCCTACAACAACGAAGAGCGACGCTTTGCTTTACGCATGGCGCTGCGGCTTCCTATCGTAGTCTCAGGACGGGCAGAAGACGGTTCCGCCTGGAGCGAACCGACCGAGACCGACGACATTTCAACTTCCGGTGCGCTATTTCATCTCAACCAGAAGGTCAGCCGCGGTGAACGCTTGTACCTGCGCGCGCATCGCCCGGATGGAGCGCCGATTGAAGTTACCGCTGTTGTTATTCGCAACGCACCAGCCATCTACGGCACTGCGCGGGTGGGCGTGCAAATTGCCGAGTCTATGGAAAACTGGCTGCGACTGTTTGTCTCCTGGGTTGCCGATGACCAACCTGGCGAGCCAGATTCAGAAACTCCCTCGCCTTCGGAATAATCCATCTTCTTAATCTTCGCTATTCGCGTCTCGTTGACGGATCAGTCTCGAGACCGTAGGATTTCTTTGCAAATCCAACCTACATTCGGAGATCAATTTAATGTCGCAAGCAAAGCCCGGAGGCTATGACACCCTTCTCCTTGAGCGTCGCGAGCGCGTCGCTGTTATAACGATAAATCGTCCCGACAAGCGCAACGCGCTGAACATAAAGACGCGTGAAGAAGGCGCGGCCTTGCTTGAAGAGTTGCGCGCCGACGAATCTGTTGGCGTTGTCGTTTTCACTGGAGCCGGTGACAAAGCCTTCATTGCGGGCGCAGACATCGGTGAGTTTGCCGGCCGCACGTCGATGATGCAGCGCGACGTGATGACTGCGCGTTCGTTATTCACTGCCATTGATACTTTTCCGAAGCCGGTCATAGCCATGATTAACGGCTACTGTTTGGGTGGCGGCTGTGAGCTCGCACTTGCCTGCGATATTCGCATCGCGAGTGAGACAGCATCATTTGGTCAACCGGAGATTAATCTGGGCATCATTCCCGGCGGTGGCGGAACGCAGCGGCTGACGCGCCTGGTGGGTGAGGGAAAAGCGATGGAGCTGATTTTGTCCGGAGAGATCGTCGATGCCAAAACAGCGTACGCGATCGGCTTGGTCAATCACGTGTTTCCAGCGGATCAACTGCAAGCTAAGACGATGGAGATTGCCAATCGCATTGCAGAGAAAAGTCCCATCGCGTTGAGCCTCGCGAAAGAAGCAGTCAAACTGGCATCGCGTTCGAATCTCGATGAAGGCTTGCGCCGCGAAGTCGATTTATTCGCGCTCTGCTTTTCCACTGAAGATAAAGACGAAGGTGTCAGCGCGTTTCTCGAGAAGCGGAAACCAATTTGGAAGGGAAAGTGAGTTTCGAGTTCCGAGTTTCGAGTCTCCAGTTCAAAAAAAGACAGGGAGAAACTTGAAACTCGAAACTTGAAACTCGAAACTTAAGATGTTAAGAGTCATTGCCATCATCCTTGGAATCATCCTCGCCGCGGTCGGCGGCGTGATTGCTTATCGCGCGTATTTTCTTGAACCGAGCGCTGCGGTGCTAATTTCCGAAAGAGGCGTGCGTGAACTTCCTGACACGTATCGGGTGATAGAAGGCATCGTGCTCTTAATCTTTGGCGCGGTGATGGCTTTTTTTGCCGCGCGTCGGAAGAGATACAGGTAGGACAGGCATTCCTGCCTGTCCCTGGTCAATACTTGAGTTCTTAAGCTAAGAAGGACAGACTGGAAAGTCTGTCCTACCTTGACGCTTGTTTGAACGCCGCGCTACTCTTGCTTGCCCACAGTTTTTCAAAGTTCATATTGGGGCCGTAGCTCAGCTGGGAGAGCGCATGACTGGCAGTCATGAGGTCAGGGGTTCGATCCCCCTCGGCTCCACCAATCGAATACCGCTAACGCCAAGTGCTGCAGGTTTGCCTGCAAAAAAACATCGCCTGTTCGAGGGTGGAAACCTTCTTACCGGCGCGAACGTACTAACGTGACCCAGTTGATTTGTTCACGATTCCCTGAGTTTTAGTTCGGTAATTTTGGTAACTTTTGATTCCCATTAGCTTCACTAATCCAAGGAGATAATCATGCGTAGAGTCCTGCTTATGCTGGCCGGGCTGGCCCTTCTGGCCGTCCCAGCTTCGGCGCAGACCGCTGAAGAGATTGTGGCGAAGTACATCAAGACGATCGGCGGCGCGGAAAAGATTCAAGCCGTAAAGACGCTGAGAAAAACAGGCACGTTTACCGGCGGCGGCGGCTTTGAGGCGGCAGTACTTGAAGAAAACAAGCGCGATCACATGGTGCGCCAGGAGTTTTCGCTGCAGGGTTTGACCGCTGTTAACGCTTACGACGGCCACACCGGCTGGAAGATCGAACCATGGCAGGGCAAGAAGGATCCAGAGCCGTTGGGCGAAGAAGAGATGAAGAAAATCCTTGAGGATTCGGATTTCGATGGACCATTGGTCAACTACCAGCAAAAAGGAAACAAGGTTGCGTTCGTCGGCATGGAGCCGGTCGAAGGCACCGATGCTTTCAAACTAAAGCTAACGCTGGCTAATGGCGACGTTCGCTACTACTACATGGACACCGACTACTTCGTTCCCATCAAGATCGAGACCAAGCGAATGATTCGGGGCGCAGAACGTGAATACGAAACGTCATTGGGCGACTACAAAGAAGTGAGCGGGTGGTACCTGCCCTTTTCAATCGAAAGCAATGTAAAAGGAAATCCCAACCGGGCGAAAGTTACCTACGAAAAGATCGAAGCCAACGTGCCAATCGAAGACGTGCGCTTCCATCTTCCTGCGGTGAACACGAGTGCGCAGCCGGGAACCAAACCTGCCGACGCCGCGGAAACATTGCCCAAGAAACCGGACGAAAAGAAACCGCCCGCAAAACCGCCAACCAAGCCGTAACAAATATCATTCCCTAGTTCACAAAAAGATCCCCAATCAGAAAGAGCCGAAGAGCGATGAAAACTATCCAAAGCTGGTCAGCGACAATTGTTTGTTTGTTCTTTTGTGCGGTTTGTGCTTCAGCCCAACTGCCTCAACCGACACCGATTAAGGTCGACTCAGAAACGGTATCCGGGCTCGGCGCGCGCAACATTGGTTCAGCGGCGATGAGTGGACGCATTTCGGCACTCGACGCTGTGCGCGAGGGCCAGCGCCTGACTGTTTATGCCGCCGCAGCGAGCGGCGGCGTGTGGAAGTCGGTTAATGGCGGCACCAGCTTCAAACCCGTCTTCGACAAGCAACCGGTACAATCGATCGGCGCAATAACCATCGATCCAAAGAACCCCAAAGTTATTTGGGTCGGCTCGGGCGAAGCGTGGACGCGCAACAGCGTGTCTGTTGGCGATGGCGTTTACAAGTCGGTCGATGGTGGTGACAACTGGACCAACCTTGGACTAAAGAATTCCGAGCGTATAGCGAAAATCCTGGTCGATCCAAACAGTACCGATACTGTTTATGTTTGCACGCCCGGCAAGTTGTGGAGCGACAGCGACGATCGCGGCGTCTACAAAACTAC
>JBDUCB010000234.1:0-3963 GCA_040003695.1 bacterium | reverse complement strand
GGTATCTACACCTTTCAGAACCTGCCGCCCGCTACCTACGAAATTCGTGTGGAAGCGACAAACTTTGCTCCGGCTGTAGTGGAAGCTGTGACGTTGAACGTTGGTGAGGTGCCCGCGATCAACGTTACCCTCAAGCCCGCAGGCGCGCAGGAATCGGTAATAGTCACGCCTAGTGACGTGCTTAATGTGGACACTAACACTTCGCAGATCTCCGGGGTCATCAATGAACGCACGCTCACAAGTTTGCCGCTCAATGGCCGGAACTTTCTCGATTTGGCGTTTTTGATTCCTGGTAACGCGCCCGCACCGAA
The DNA here is from genome assembly GCA_040003695.1 of bacterium. Classification (GTDB taxonomy): domain Bacteria; phylum Acidobacteriota; class Blastocatellia; order Pyrinomonadales; family Pyrinomonadaceae; genus PSRF01. The sequence continues at coordinate 3,652 of JBDUCB010000234.1, read as the reverse complement.
CTACGATCCCACCAAGACCACCACTATTGAAGTCTCGTCGGCCGGCCAACTCGGTCGCGGTGGGAATGTCGCAGTTGATGGTGCTGATAACAATGACGACGTTGTTGGCGGCACGCTGCAAAATTTTCCGCAGGACGGTATCGGCGAGTTCCAGATAGCCACCAATCGGTTCACCGCAGAGATTGGCCGCTCGGCTTCGTCCGCGATCAATATCGTTACCAAGGGCGGAGGCAATGACTTGCATGGGTCTGGTGCGTTCTTCTTCCGTAACAGCGCTTTGTCGGCAGTGCTCCCAACCCTCGACCGGAATCTGGTGCGCACCGCAGGCAAGCCCCCGTTCGATCGCGAGCAGTATGCGGCTTCAATCGGCGGCCCGATCAAGCATGACCGCGCCTGGTTTTTCGGTGCGTTTGAATATCGTAATCAGGACGGCGTGGTGATAACGGGTGTGCGCGACTTAGCCGCCCGGCGTGTGGTGACCAGCTTTTCGCCAGCGCCGCTCAACGATCTGCTGTTCACAAGCCGCGGAGATTGGCAAGCGGGCAAGAACGACCGGATGGCGTTTCGTTTCTCGGTGCAACATGAAGATGACGTTGACCGGGGCAGCCTCCGCCGTCCTATCGGCACAGCGGACAACCGGCAACATTCCTTCAACCGCTACAACTCGTTCGTGTACAACTGGACGCACACCTTCTCGTCCAGCCTGCTGAACGATTTCACTTTTCATGAGAACAAGTTTCTCAATCGCATTCCGGCGTTTGTCACCGGCAAGAACGAGATTCGCTTCCCCTCGGTGCAGGACGGCGGCAACTTCCGCATTCCGCAACAGACGCCGCAGAACCGCGTGCAGTTTCGTGACAACCTCAGTTCGACGCGGGGCGCGCATGCGCTGAAGTTTGGCGGCGAGTTCCAGCGGATAGACTCGGGCGCGGTCTTTGATCTGTTTGGCTCGGGCACAATCTTTACCACAGAGGACTTCGCCTCGCGCGACCGCAACGGTGACGGGCAGGTCAACGACCTGGATATCCCGATTGCGATCACGATTAGTTCCACCGCGCCGGTGCGTCCGCCGACGGTGACCAATTTGGACAACTACTATTTCGCGTTCTATGGGCAGGACGACTGGAAAGTGAGGCCGAACTTCACGCTTAACCTTGGCTTGCGTTGGGAGGTTGACACCGACGTCAAGAACTTGAAGCGCTTCAACGAAATCAATCCTATCCTGCGTTCGTTCGTGGGCACTTCACGCAGCCGTGAGTACAACAACTTCGCACCGCGCATCGGCTTCAACTGGGACCCGTGGCGCAATGGCCGCACATCAATTCGTGGTGGCTACGGCATCTACTATGACCGCATCGTGCTCGAAGTGCCATTGCTGGAAAGACTGCTCGATGGTCGTGCGCTGTCGCTCGGTGTGCGCACGGGTTCGGAGCTGGATGCGAGCGGTAACTTTGTGGCGGGAACGCCAACGCTGGCAAATCCATTTACCGGCACGTTGATACCGGGCGCCGGCGCAGTCGGAATCAACATCCTGGATAAGAACCTCAGCACACCCTACGTGCAACAGTTCAATTTGGGCATCCAACGTGAAATCGCGCACGACTTAATTGTCTCGGCTGATTACATCCATTCGTTTGGGTCGAAGTTCATTATCGGGCGTGGCATCGGCGCGGTGTTCAATCCTGTCGCCGGTGGAACTGACGGCGTGGTGAACCTCGAATCGTCTGTCAAGAACTGGTACGACGGTCTGCTTGTCAACGCGCAGAAGCGTTTTTCACATCACTACAGCTTCAATGCGTCGTACACGCTGCAGAAAACTTTCAACTTCTCTAACGACGATCAGATTCCGTTTCAGGTTGGACCGCTTGACAATAACAATTTGCGTCTCGAAAAAGGCCCCCCGCCAAACGAAGAGCGGCACCGCTTCACTTTCGCGGGAGTGCTTGATGCGCCGTATGGCTTCCAGATTTCACCAATCTATACGCTTGCGTCGCCTGTGCCTTTTGACATTCTGCTGCCCGACGGTTCGACCCGCATACCGCAATTACAACGAAATGCTGGTGCGCGATCGTTCCATACGGGAGCGGAGTTAAATGCCTTCATCAACCAATTCAACACCGGACGCCCGTTGGCCAGCCGTCTCCCGCTCGTTCGTGACGACCTCAAGCTCGGCGATCTTTTCCAGTCGTTCGACTTGCGCTTGACGAAAACCTTCAAGTTCAGCGAGCACTTCAACATTCAGGGAATTGCCGAGATCTTCAATCTGTTCAATATCACGAACATTCGCGGTGTAAATAATGTGAACTTCTCGGGATTCCAAAACACGTTGATCCGCGACAGCGAGGATACAGCGAACGCCGGCTTCTTGCGCTCGTCGTCATTTGGGTCGGCAGTGCAGACCGCAGGAGGAGTGTTCGGCACTGGTGGCCCACGCGCGTTCCAGTTTGCAGTACGCGTGAACTACTGATTTGTGAGGACGATTTCCGATGCTCGATTGAAGAAACGCTCGCTTGAAGCAAGTAGATCAACCTTAGACTAAACCTCGGAGGGATAGAGCGATGCTCCAACTCTGAGGTTTTGTCATACACGGTCTTCTTCGGGCTCGGAATCGCACGTTGCTGATTTGAAATCTGGAGCGGGCGACGAGGATCGAACTCGCAACTTTCAGCTTGGGAAGCTGACACTCTACCATTGAGTTACGCCCGCTTGATCCAGGAAGGCTTCAATAACGAAGATAATTAACACGTCTGCCGGTGTCAATGAAACCAGTGACTGAGCACCAGTCGATTTTCCATTTCTCATTTTCCATTTCCGAAAATAAGGAAAGGTGGTCTTCGAGAGTTCCTTTTTTCGGAAGTGCAATGCCTCACGTTGCACCGCGTGCAGGATTCCTAATGGAAAATGAGAAATGGAAATCTTCAGTTCTGACTTTCGGAATGTTTCAAGACCAACCGAATGTTCACCCTTAAAAAGACTCATCCTACTTGAGGTAGCTTTCAACCAGATCATTCCAGCGGCCTTGCGACTTGAGAATTATTTCGATGACTTCGCGCACGGCGCCGCGGCCGCCGTTTGCCAGCGTCACGTAATGCGCGGCGGCACGAGTCTCTTCCACAGCATCAGCTACCGCAACCGCCAATTCCGATCGTCGCATCAACGGAATGTCGCTCAGATCGTCTCCTATGAATGCCACTTCGTCTTCCTTCAGTCCCGCCGAGCGCAGGACTTCCTCGAAAGCAGCAATTTTTTGTTCGTTGCCCTGCCGCAAAAACTCGACGCCTAACTCTTGTGCGCGCCGCGCCAACGCGCTCGAGGTCCGTCCGGTAATAATGCCGGCGCGCAGGCCGGCGCGCCGCAGCAGTTCAAGTCCCAGCCCGTCTTTGCTGTTAAAGCTCTTGTGCTCGTCGCCGTTTTCCAACAGCCAGAGACGCCCGTCGGTAAGCACACCATCGCAATCCATCAAAAGTAGTTTGATGCGAGAGGCGCGACGCTCGATTGAGTTGAGATCGTCCATCTTGTTTTTGTTGAATTACGCGGAACGTTGCTGGTTAAGAAGATTTTCCATTTCTCATTTCAAAGCTTTCATTGTCATTCCAAAAACCGTGGGCGACTGCGCGTAGTTCAGAGTACAAGCTTTAGCTTGCCTTCGCGA
>JBDUCB010000044.1:0-3970 GCA_040003695.1 bacterium | reverse complement strand
TTTGCTGTTTACCGTTTGCTGTTTGCTGTTTGCTGTTTGCTCGCACTGAATGAACCATCACTCAGCGCGCTTAGCCTACTCTTGTCCAATTGCTCAGTGCAATAGGAGCTCAGTTTTGGAAGGGTTTGAAAATCTCATTAGCGCCGCACTTCAGTGCGGTGACCAGGGCAGCGATTCTGCCTGAGATTCCACCTTAATCCCTGGCTGAAGCCAGGGGCTAATGAGATAAAAACCTGCAACGGCAAACCGAATTGTGACTCAGTTTTCATTCGGGAATTTTTCTGCTGGCGGGTGGTTAGCAGCCGTGTCGTTTTCCAAACCTGATCTGCCTTCCGGGTTCAGGCTCGATCTCACCATCGATTCATCGATGCCTCGCAGCAGAAACTCCTGCGTTGGATAGGGAATTTGGATGTGGCGCTCGCGAAAGAGTCGTTCGATGCGATAGTTAATATCACTTTTGATCTGCGGATGGCGGCTGGGATGACGCGTCCAGATCAGTAAGCGAAAGTCTAGCGAGTACTCTCCAAATTTCAGGAACTGAACCTTGGGCGACGGGTCGGTCAATACGAGATCGACATCTTGCGCGGCCAACAGGAGCGTTTCTGTTACCAGATTGATATCGGAATTAACGGCCACGCCGATGGGAATCGAGATACGCGCGCGCCGATCGCCGTACGACCAGTTGATCACGCGTTGGCTAACCAGCCTGGAGTTGGGAATGATGATGGCAACCCGATCGTTCGTCATCACCAGAGTCGTGCGCAGATTAATACTCTGCACGTCGCCTTCATCTTCGCCGATGGTGATGCGATCTCCGATGCGAACCGGGCGTTCAAACAGCAGAATAAATCCGGAAACAATGTCAGCAGCGATGTACTGAAGACCAAACCCAATACCGACGGAAAGCGCGGTAACGACTACGGCAATCGACGTTAGGTCGATAGTGAATTGTTTCAGAGCTATCAGAACGCCGATAACTACGAAAACGTATCTGACCAGCCGGGCAATCGTGTAGCGAAGTCCTGGATCAATGTGTCCGCGTTTGGCGAGGCGTCGATCCAACAGCGAACTAACGCGCCGCGAGAGAAACAGCGTTAGCAAAAGTACGGCAAGTCCAAGTACAACTCTGCCAACCGAAACGCGATCGTTGAAGAATGGCAGTGGGTAACTAATGAAGCGCCAGATGCGCCGCAATAGGCCCCCGCCATCCTGTAACAACAAGGGGACGTGACTAAAATTAGCTGGGAATGATTCGATCAAGTTACACCACTGATGTTAGTCACCACTTCTTGGGCACGCGTTTGCAAGATGGAAAAGGAAATCTCAGTATGATGTTATTGATGTCATGTTCAGCGTCAAGTTTGATAGCGGGCGTCTATCATCCAGAATCGTGGGCCTCTGAAAACATCCGCAAGCCAACACGCTTTCTGGCTCGAGTAGGACCATCGTGCCGAGCACTAAAGCTAATAAAAGAACTTTTCTGTACATGAGGGTCTGCGTTTATTTGAGATGTCAGGCTATTGTGCGCTCAATCTAACATTTCGTGCATACGACAACCGTTGATCACTCTGTCGCCCGCTTCGCGGGCTGGTAATCGCTTCTTAACCTGATCCGGGGGTGGCGTGCTTCGCACTTACCCCCGGCTACTATCTTTCACGGCTACGCCGTGAAACCGCTCAGCGCGCTACGTTCTTGTAAACGATGCCGGCCTTCATCACGAATACAACGCGGCGCACGGCGGTGATGTCTTTCAATGGATCGCCATCGAGGCCGATGATGTCTGCTTGTAGACCGGGCATGATTGATCCAATTTCGTCGGTCATGCCTATTGCTTCCGCGGCGAGTGAATTTGCGGAGACCATCGCCGCCATTGGATCAACGCCGCCGTCGCGCACGCGGTCGATGAACTCCTCAGCATTGCGCCCATGCGAGCCCGCCAGCGCGTCGGTGCCGAAAACTATTTTCAGACCCGCAATTTTCGCCGCCCGTTGCACCAGCTCGTGGTTCAGCGATAGCACCTTTTCCATCGCCGCAAAGCCCTCTTCGGTGTAGCCGGGCGTGCCGAGAAACTTTTCTTTGTTCACGAGATAGTTCTCGATCACCAGCCCGGCCTGCGGATCCAGGTAAGTGCCTTTCTGGGCCATCAATTTCAAATCGTCGTCACTTGCGAGGGTGCCATGTTCAATCTCAGTGCAGCCGGCAAGTGTTGCGGCGCGCACCGCGTCTTTGTAGGCATGCACAAGCGTGCGCAATCCCTGCTTCTTCGCTTCATCGCAGGCCGCGTTCAACTGTTCCTGCGACAGCGTCATGCCGCCGCCCTGGCGAATACTCTGCGACGCAAAGATTTTGATTAGATCGGCGCCTGCTTGTTTTTGTTTACGCACGAACGCGCGAATTTCATCCGGCGTGCCAGTCTTATCTCCTTGTCCGAAGATCGGATCGATAGCGGTGAGGATGCGCGGGCCCGGCAGCATGGCCTTAGCAATCGCGTCGCGCAACGGAACATCATTGGGCGCGCCTACGCTTTGCACTGTGGTGAAGCCGGCCATCAATGTCATCCAAGCATTCGACGCCGCTGAGTACGCAGCCTCCGGAGTTGTTTCGCCGGGTCCTGCGCTCTTTCCGTCAGGACCGAAGCTCCAGGTAATGTGCACGTGCGAATCAATCCAGCCCGGCAGAACTGTCAGACCACGCAGGTCGTAGTCCACCGGCCCCGCTTTTGGATCGATGGCCACAATCTTTGCGCCCTCGATCACGATGCGAGTGTTGTGCAGCACACGTCCGCGCCCATCAAGCAACGTGCTCACGGTGATGACGATGCGATTGCTCCGCAAAGGCACGATGCGCTTCTCGGTTGGGACAATGTTTTTGCGTTCAGGCATCTGTGCCAACGTCTGCGCAACCGCGCCCGCGAAAACAATGGCTACAAGGCATAGAACCGTCTTTGCGGATCGCATGATTGCTCCTTCCGCTGTCGAACGACGCATTTACAGGACACGGGCAGGGTTCGGTTGAAGAGAAATGGCGGAGGGGACAGGACTCGAACCTGCATATCCTTTCGGACGGCGGTTTTCAAGACCGCTGCACTACCATTATGCGACCCCTCCGCGCTGTAAGAAACTATAACTTAGCCTTCCGAACCTCTCAACTCTGCGCCGCAAACTGATATTTGCGCTGCAACATCGCGAGATGCATTTGCAGGTACAAAGAACAAAGGTCTAAGATCAAAGCACAAGCAAAATGCGCGTCACCATCGGTCAAATCAACACCATCAACGGCGATTACGAAGCCAACACTGCCAGCATCATTCGCGCAATTGAGTTTGCCCAAAAGGACAAATCAAATGTCGTGGTACTGCCCGAAACCAGTATCCAGGGCTACACCTCCCTCGACTGGTTTTTAGATCGTGACATGGCGCGTTGTGCCCTGAGCACTCTCGACAAAATCATCGACGCAACCGCGGGATTGACGGCGATAGTCGGAACCGTCCGGCCCAACGATATTAACACCGGCCGGCGGCTTTTCAATTCCGCTGCAATCATCCGCGATCGGAAATTGCTGGGTTTTGCTGACAAAACATTGCTGCCCGAATACGACGTGTTCGACGATCCGCGTTACTTCGAACCGGGGCGCGAACGTCACCTGTTTCCACTTGACCACTGCAAGCTGGGCGTCGCTGTGTGCGAAGATTTTTGGAACGATAAAACGTTTTGGAAGGAACGACTCTACGCGCACGATCCGGCAGACGAGCTGATCGAGATGGGCGCGGAATTACTCGTGTCGATTAATGCGTCACCTTTCAACAAAGGCAAGATGGGCCAACGCTGCCAAATGGTTTCGCATCGAGCCAAAGCCGCGCGCCTTCCGATTGTCTTTGTCAATCTCGTCGGCGGCAACGATGGCGTCATTTTTGACGGCGCCAGCATCGTGGCTGACTGCGAAGGAAAAATTATTCTGCAGGCACCGCCGT
>JBDUCB010000183.1:0-13469 GCA_040003695.1 bacterium | reverse complement strand
TCGCGCAAGACTTTACGGTTTTTGGCGGTTCTCTTTCGGAAACGCATGCGGAAAAGATTTGCAAAGTGATGGACCTGGCGATGAAAGTCGGCGTTCCCATAGTAGGGCTCAACGATTCCGGCGGCGCGCGCATTCAGGAAGGTGTCGTCAGTCTCGGCGGTTACGCGGACATATTTCTGCGCAACACGCTTGCCAGCGGCGTCGTGCCGCAGATCAGTTGCATCCTTGGACCTTGCGCCGGTGGGGCGGTTTACAGTCCGGCAATCACCGACTTTAACATCATGGTGAAGGACACGTCGTATATGTTCATCACCGGTCCGGACGTTATCAAAACGGTAACTCATCAGGACGTGACCAAGGAAGAACTGGGCGGCGCGATGACTCACAACCGCATTTCGGGCGTCGCGCATTTCGCCGCGGACTCGGATGAACACGCATTGCAGATGGTGCGCGAGCTGCTTTCGTTTATTCCATCAAACAACCTTGATGATGCGCCGCGCACAGTGCCGACCGATTCTCCAGACCGGGCTGAAGAAAAACTCAACACAATCGTTCCTGAAGCTTCAAATCAACCTTACGACATTCGCGAAGTGATTTCGGCCGTAGTTGACGATGGCTACTTCTTTGAAGTGCAACAACATCACGCGCCAAACATTTGCGTTGGCTTTGCGCGACTCGACGGGCGGCCGGTCGGAATCGTGGCCAATCAACCAGCATTCCTGGCTGGTGTTCTGGACATTGATGCTTCAGTCAAAGGTGCGCGCTTCGTTCGTTTCTGCGACTGTTTCAACGTGCCGCTGATTGTCTTTGAAGATGTGCCGGGTTTTCTGCCGGGCGTTTCGCAGGAGCACGGTGGCATCATTCGTCATGGCGCGAAGTTGCTATATGCGTTTGCCGAAGCGACGGTGCCGAAGCTGACAGTGATAACTCGTAAAGCTTACGGCGGCGCTTACTGCGTGATGGCTTCAAAGCATATTCGCACTGACGTCAACTTTGCGTGGCCCTCGGCAGAAATCGCGGTGATGGGTCCGGAAGGCGCGGTCGGTGTTTTGTACCGGCGAGAGATTAGTGAAGCGAAAGACAAAGAAGCCGCGCGACGCTCGCGAATCATTGAGTTGGAAGATAAGTTTGCAAATCCTTACGTCGCCGCCGAGCGCGGCTTTGTTGATGAAGTAATCGAACCGGCATTGACCAGACCTAAATTAATCCGCGCGTTGTCGCTTCTCGAGAATAAGCGCGACACCAACCCACCGAAAAAGCATGGCAACATTCCGCTGTAAAGGCCTAAGTACTCAGGCTCACGACCTACGTGTTCAACGTTGAAAGCAGGCAGACCATCGCGTACAACCAGCACATCAGCCTCTGAGGGGTGCGCCCTCACTCCTCAGAATTAATTTATCATTCGGAGTTACCATACCTCGAGACGTGGATAAGATTGCTCTCATTCGGTCCTTCTTTAGCTTTTAGTTCAACTGCGTAATTTTAGGAATGCCGTCAGCTCCGCAAACCCATTCGCCATCTCTATTCTTGAAACAAGCGTATTTATTTTCAACCTGCCTGCGCATGGTCGAATTTCTATATTGTTCGCACACAATGTGCTTGCTTGCGACCGGATAAATTGTGGCATTGGGCGGCGCGGCATCGTTGATGCGGTATGCCCCGAAGGCAGGATCAACTCGAACGATGTTCGTAAAAGATTTATTCATTTGAAAGCTGAGAAATGTGACTCCCACTTTCAACGGTGCGGAGCCCGTGCCGTTCGCAGCCAAATTGTAGAGGTAATAAATCCTTGCTTTGAAAAGCTGTTCCGAAGGCTTGGCCGTCTTTGAAGTATCGCCCGCAATCCCAGCGAAAGAACAGTCTTCCTTGCTCGCTGGTCTTTCCGCCTTCACGGTCGGCGTCGCATCTGCGTCGTCGTCATCATTCTTTGCTCGCAGAGCATTGTCAGCAGTTCTTTGGTTGCCCGTCTCCGCTTTCTCTTTAGGTTGCTTCACAGCGAGTACGCGCGCTTCCGCGGCAAGAAGTTGACTTGCCCACTGCCACATTGGTTTGCCTTCTGGTCCACTAGCCCTGTAGTACTGGACTTCACACTCCTGGTCGCGACCTTCACCACGGCACTGGATGATTTCCACGCTCTGTCCGCCGCCCACTTCAAACTTCTCGCCGGGCACGAGCTTTCTTTCCTGCTCCTGGGCAAACGAGTTTTGGTTTAGCAGCGAGACACCTGACAACACAAAAGCAGTAAGCAGACACATAGCTAAGACGCGAAGATTTATTCGCTTTGTCATTTAAACTCCTCGAAAGTTAAATTGATACTTCGATTTGGGACAGAAGGAGAGCTACTAATAACCACTTACCTCTCCAGTTTGTAACCCACCCCATCTTTGTTGACCAGCGTAATGGTTTTTCCGCTCAAACCGAACGTCTTATTCCCGTCGTCGCCAAAATTAAAGGTGTAAGTCCTTGGTTCCTGGTTCTCAGTGCTGAGCGTCAGGCGGTTGCCCGTGACGCTATAAGTTCCAATCTGTGACCTGCGGCCGAAAAGGTGTTCGAACGTCCCGTTGGACTTCAGGTTCAAAAAACTTTCGCGGTTATTCAGTAGCGTCTCGCCGCCGCCGGGATTAACGAGTGCGACATAAAACCACGAGGCGACGAGGCCACCGGCATTACGCGGCTGCTCATTTTTCTTCTGATTCACCAATGCGGCTTGTTGCGCTTTTTTCGCCGCGGCATCGGCGGGAAGTATCTTGCATGGCTCTAACAAGACCGCGTAGACATATGCGTCGCTTACCGTGCCGACGATTGAAATGGTTTCACCCTTATTCAGTGTAGCCAACTGTTCTTTGTCCACCACGTAACAGGTCACGTCAATCCCAAAATCGTGGGCGGTCAAATCGACATGGCTTCTGGCCATCTCATTTACCTGGATGTTGGACAATATTCCCGTCACCTTGACGACCTTGCCGCTGTACTTTCTCTTAGCAGCTATAGCGTTGTTGTGATATTCGTCATACATCTGCACAACCGTGACGGAAAATTCGGGCGCCGAAGTAGCGGCGGCTATCTCGTCTTTCTCGCCGCCGCCCAGCGCTCGCACAGCGTTTGAGTCCGCGCGAACCAACTCTGTTTCGCCGTTATCGTATTTGATTTCATACACATTGATTTGACCGGTGTCGGTAAGGTAAATGGTGGCTACTCTTCCAGCGCGCCATTTACCTATTAACAGTCCATCTGCCTCCACGCGGTCGCCTACTCTAAAAGTCGGCCGTCCCTGGGCAAGCGAGGTGACGCTTATGACCGAGGCGCTCAGCAAAACAAAAGCAATGAGCAGACAAGAAGGCAGGAAGCGAAGATTTATTCGGTTTGTCACTTGAACTCCTAAAGCGCGACAGGCGCTTGATCGGTAGGCTCTGAAACTTCAGATGATCCGGCAAATTCCGAAGAAGCTGAGAAGAAAGTGAGCAGGCTCTATTCGGGGAAGACTATACCCTCGGGCGGTGCTCGTGTACAGCAACTACCACCGCAGGTTACACGGCCCTCACTGCGATCACATGCGCTGCATAGGGCAGGCCGAAGCCGTCCTTCTGGGCGTAGGATTGCATTGCTGTTTCGATCTGAGTCTGAATAGCTGATTGGATTTCCGGAGTTTGTTCTGCCAACAAGGCCGCAGTGCGCACCCCAGCATCGCGTTCGGCCTGGAACACGAAAGCGGCGTCGGGTACTTGCCACTGGGCGGTGACGGTTCGAAACACAAGTGAAATTGAGTCAAACCCTAACCGGGTTAGCGTGTTACGACAATCTTCTGCGTCGCCATAACCGAAGTAATCCGGACCTTTTGGAAGTCTGACATTTTTATCAGCGTGCGCCTCGATGGCGTCCTCAACGATCTTCGCCCCCGGACTAAGTTCAGGCGAGGCCCAGACGGTAAAGCCGTAGTGCCCTGCTGGCCGGAGTACGCGCCGAGCTTCGGCAAAAGCTGACTCCGGATTAGACAAATGCACCACACCGAAATTCATAACTACTACATCGAACGATTCATCTTCAAAGTCGAGAGCCTGTGCGTCGCTGGTGCTAAAACGTATCTCAGGATTGCGAGCCTGTGCCAAACGAATCATTTCGGATGAAAAATCTACGCCGGTGGGTAAGGCGCCCAACGCGCGAGCAGCATCGGCCACATAGCCTGGCCCACAAGCGACATCGAGAACGCGCGCGCCGGCGCCGACCTGGGTGGCCGCAAGCAGGTGTGGAATGAAGAGCCGCGTAAGGCCACTCCAGGCAGATTCGTACTTGCCGGCCACGCGCTGCCAACCGTCGTATTCGAACTTTGAGAAAGCATCACGTTCGGATCTCATACCTAATCCAACAATTAATTGAAGTTACGGAAACTATGTTTCATTACCTGCCCGGCCCAAATTGTCATGCACCTGGGCCGATGTATTAGGCGGTATCGCGATCTGCCGGATGCGTAGCAATTTGCCAGGTGTTACCCCATTTATCTTCCACCATACACCGACGGTCTCCATAGGGTGTGTCGGACGGTTCTTCGAGAACACGCGCACCGGCATCGACGGCGAGTCGGTAGGTTGCGTCGGTGTCGCCGACGTAAACGTAGAGAAGGGCGGTCATCGGCCCACGAACTCCGGCATCGCTAATCATGATCATGGAGTCGTCGATCTTAATCACGGATGGACGCACTTTTTCATATTCTCCGGTTGCGCCAAATACTTGCTTGATAAACTCGACGAGCTGCTTTGCGTCTTGCGCCACGATTCGTGGAGTCACGCTGTGCCAACCTTCAGGGGCGAAATCGGAATGTTCGGTTGCTTCTTTCATTGCATGTTTGTCTCTAAGCACGCACTTGGCATCGAGACCCTTTCCGAGGTCCAGCGGTGAATAAGATACTCAAAATTATGATTAGCAGCATTAGCTTTCTTCCAGGGAAGGGACAGACAGGAATGTCTGTCCTACAGCTTTTTCGCGTAATAGCCTTGGCGGTAAAGCAATTGTAGCTTCTGTTTGCGCAGCTCTGGATCGACGATGTCGATGCGCACGCGGCGGTAAGACGCGTCACGGTTTTTGTTCGTCGGTGAGTAACCAATGAGGTACTGTGAACGAAGTTCTTGATCGATTTGCGAAAAGGCCTGAGTCAGATCACCCGGCCGGGCAGGAATAAAAGCGCGCCCTCCGGTTTTATCCGAAACCTTACGCAATGCGTCGGCGTCGAGTTTACCCTCGGGAAAATCTGCATCGCGAATTCCGATCGAATAGATGACAACGTCCGACTTCACCGCCAGGTCAATCACTTCTTGTTTACCAATCCGGCTGCTGGTGTCGTCGCCATCAGACAACAGTATGATTGCCCGTCGGGTATCGCCAGGAGTTTTGCTCAAATGCTCCTGAATGGTAATCCAGATTGCATCCCAGATGCTGGTGTAGCCGCTCGGGTCCTGGTCTATCGGCAGCGGATCCTCGCCGGCCGCGAGCAGCCGTTCATTTTCCGGAGACAACTGAACTCGCACCTGATCAATTCCCTTTCGTAAACGGATACGATCGTTGGTCAGCGCCTGCTCTAATCTTGCCACTCCCGTGAACGATAGGATCGCAGCACGGTCTACGCCCGGCCGTATAACCGAATCAACGAAGGCGCGCGCAGCACGTTTCTCTTCAGCCATCACCCCTCTTTGCGATTCGCTCGTATCGATAAGGATTGCCAGCGACAGGGGGCGGTCAGTTTCGCGTTGAAACATACTTATTGTTTGCGGTACGTCATTCTCAAAAATACGCACATCTTCGGGGCGCAGAGATGTGACGAAGTGGCGATTCTGATCAACCGCGGTGAACAGCGTGTTCACCAGATCGGTTTCAACGCGAACCACTTCGGTTTCGGATTCCGATTCGCCCTTTGCAGGTTTTTGTGATGCGGGAGTTTTGTTAACGGATGGCGCGCGCTGTTGCGGCTGCGAGTTGTTTTGTGCCTGAGTTAAACTGCTCAGCGCCGCGCAAAGCGCTAGAGACGTGAACAGTAGCAAACGAAATGCAGGTGTCATTCAATAAGATGGTGCTGGTTAAAAAAGCCGACCAATTCATCTATCGCTCGCCGAAAATGCTATCGATCGCCGGCGCGGATCAAAACTAATCTTAAAGGGATACAGCGCGTCACGTCCCAGGATTACGGGGGCATCTTGCGCGACGCCGGAAAGAATGTCTGTAGGAATGCCGCGAAGCACGAGTTCACCGATGCTTATGGTGGTCGGCTCTACACGCCTCGCGTTGATTGTGCCGCCGCCTAAATCGAGGCTGGGTATTGTATGCGGCTGTCGATTCCCAACCACAATTGCTTGCCGCTCGCTGATCGCCAAACCAAAGCGCGATCCGGTATCAACTAATGCAACCCGACCATCGCCCAACCTAACAAAAGGCCTGTCACTATCTCCTCGATGAAGCCACACAACGACCGCGCCGTCATTGGAAGGATGATGGCTCAATTCCGCGACATCATCGAGCATTTCAATTTGTTCGTGGGGTATATCGATGGAGTATCCGTATGGGGCAAAAGTCTCAGTAGGATCCAGAATCCCATCTACTCCGGGAGGCAGATAGCTCACAACCAGAGCACTCTTGCCGCCTGGCAGCACGTTATTCTGAAACCCGAGCGCCAGTTTGTCGATAGCGGCTTCGCGACTTGAAGATGTGGTTGTGCCGCTCAGTCCGCCCACCAGTGTCTGGCGAGTACGCGTCACTTTCAAGCTCACTTCATTGACCAGGCGTTCGCTGACTATGTTAAGTCCTGCGCCCGTATCGATGACAAAAGTATATGGACCCCGTCCATTGATCCAGGCGCTAATTAGCAGACCGCGGTCTCTGTTCACGCGAAACCGCGCCGGTTGAGGAAACGCTCCAGGGCGGACTTGTCTGGCGCGCTCTACAGCAAAGAAAGGGGCAGTCCCTGAAACAGGGACTGCCCATGCGACTGCTGCCAGAACGCTCAACGCGGTCGAGAGTTTCAGTCCCATGTTCGCCACATTCTCGAAGCCTCTAAGTTAGTAACGTCGATTGCGGTTACGGATCTTATAGGTGTAAAGAGCTGAACCGCCCGCGCCCGCGAGCGCGCCGATCCCAGCACCCTTCTTGCCACCAATAACGCCACCAAGAATGGCGCCTGCGCCCGTACCCATCGCCACCGTCAGCTTATCGCGATGCTTCTGCCAGAAGCTGCGACTGCGGGGTCGTTGATAGTCGTAATAGACTCTCCGTGAACTGGTAGAGTTTCGCGCGTACGTGCGTCCGCTATTTCTGTAGACTACGCGCGGCTGGCTATAAACGACGCCATTAGAGGCCACTTGATTTCCTGAAACTCCAGCTTCGCACGATCGAAATCCATCCGCGAATCCGGATTTGTAAGCGGTCTGTTCCGGCGCAGTGCTGAATTCAGCAGGAATGTTTGCACTGGGTTGATTCGGTTCATACCGGGCGTCTTGCGGCGCAACGTTGCTACGATAATCCTGCGCCGTGGTGTTTACCGGGGTCGTGTTGGCCGGGTTGCGCGAGTGCATCACGAATGCGCCAACGGAACCACCGATCAAAGCGGCCACCAGGGCCACCGGCAGCAATTTGTTAGTCATAATCATTGTTGTATCTCCTTCGCAAATGTGTAGGCAGCATCTAACACCTAATCTTCAGCAATTCTTCAGCAATACCTGTACCTGTTAACTCAGCGGCGCTTCAGAAGTCCCAATTAAAGCAAATATGACTATTATCACGGCACGGATCGGGATTTTAATAGCGATTCACAACCTAAATTTAATATTTCAATCTAAGAGGACAGAAGTTGCTCTGAACGTCGGACAAATGAATGTACCCGATATGGAATTAAGTGTTATCCGAAATCCAACGCCCGGATGTCGAGTTCTTCAGTACAAGGTCTGATGGGCCGAAATTGCAAAAACAAAAAGGCCAGGGGTTCCCTGACCTTTGTCCCTAATTAGCCTACCGTATCCATCTTCAAGCAGCTTTCTGCATTTGCAGGGGCTTATTTTCCCGCAGCAGCTCGAGCGCCTTTTTCATCTGCACATCTTCGACGGCCGGTTTGGCAGCCGGCGTTTCCGGCACCACTTCACGTTTATCAGCCGATTGATCAGGTTTAGCAACCTGATCATCGTCGTTGCCGGTCAAATCATCCGGGTCAACTGCGTCTGCCAATTCAGGACGCTTCACTTCTACCGATGGGGTCACGCCCGAGTGGCCGCGGTCTTCGCCAAGAAAAGGTTTGCCACTGGCGGAAGCCCATTTCACAGTAGTCAAAAGCAATCCGTCTCCGCCGCGCAGCGTAAACAACTGCTGCTCGGCGCCCGCGCCAAAACTTTTCTCGCCCACTACCTGGCCGCGATTGCGATCGAGGAAAGCGGATGCGACAACTTCAGCTGCGCCGGCAGTACCAGCATCGATCAAGGCGACAACGGGTCCCGAGAAAATGGCAGCTTTTGGTTCGGCAGTAAAAGTCTTCAATGACCTGCCCTCTCTTCCAGATGTTTGCGCAATCGTTCCATCCTTGATGAAAAGATTGGCGACAGCCACAGCCTCGTCGAGCGAGCCACCGGCGGTACCGCGAAGATCGACAACAATTTTCTGCGCACCCTGTTTCATCAATTCCTGCAACCGCGCACGAGCATCGGCTCCCTCGCCTTGAGCAAAGCTGTTTACGCGCAGCACACCGATCCGGCCCGCTTCCATGTGCGCTTCCGCAGCCGGGGCGCGGAATGAACTTCGCTTAACAGTGAGCGTAAGCGGACGGGAATTGGCCCGCAGAATTCGCAGCTTCACTTCTGAACCAGCCGGTCCATTCAAAAGCTGTTTGGCATCATAAAGCGAAATGTCTCGAGTAGCTTTGCCATCAATGTATTCAATGATGTCGCCCGCGCGAACTCCAACTTGATCGGCCGGCGAGCCTTTCATCGGCGCAATCACGTAAAGGTAGGATGCAACCTGAGAAAGTTCAGCGCCAATTCCCACCTCACTGCTCTTCGCGTTTTCGTTATACTGGCGGACTTGATCCGGCGTCAGATACGTCGAATACGGGTCGAGGCCATATGCCAAGCCGCGCAAGGCGCCGGCGCGAACCTTTTCCATGTTTGGTTCATCAACATAATCATTCTGAATATGCTGCAGGACGCTCTCGAAAATACGAAGCTGGGCATTTGGATCGTTAGCCGGCTGTTGGGCTCGGGTAGAAATCCAACCACCAACGACGGTATAAATAGCCAATGTGGCTGACAATATGATCAGCGCAAACTTAGTGCGAAATGACATCTGTTACCTCTTATTTAAAACAATACAACGCTGTGACAGCGTTCGTGTCCGCGATTCGTATGATACAGGCCGTCCGGCGAAGCACGCAACTCGCTTTTACCTATTCTAATTGGTAATGTACGCGATTGTGCCGGGCGAACAAAATTAAGAATTTTCGGTCTTAAGTCCACGAAACTCAATGCAGATCGACGATCCTGGAGAACCAATTCGCGCTCCTGTACTTGCTCTCGACCTGGGGAGCAAACACATCGGCGCCGCCGTTTCAGATGCATTGTCAATCTCAATTAATCGACTCGACATCATTCCGCGTTCGAATTGGAAGCAACTGCTTCGCGACGTCGAAGATTTGGTCCGCCGCTTTGACGCTCAAACACTGGTAATTGGTTTACCGCTGCAACTAAATGGTTCATCGGGCGACGCCGCCCATGAAGCCCTCCAAACGGCGCAGAAGTTTGCGAGGTCCTTGGAAGTGCCGGTCTATTTGCAAGACGAGCGGTTGACTTCGGCAGAGGCGGAAGAGAATCTTCGCGCGGACGGGATACGACCCGACAAAATTGGAAGTCGGGTCGATAGTGAGGCGGCCGCCGTCATTTTGCGCGATTTTCTGGTCTCAGATCAGGAAAGGGTTCGCGTGTCGCCGCATTTATCGGAGTAGGCATCCGTCATTTAAACTACGCTCAAATGAAACGCATCCTGCTAATCGTTTTTTTGGCTGTACTAATCATCGCCGGCAGCGCCACAGCGTGGGCTTATCGCGAGCTGCACACGCCGGTGCGTCACACAAAGCATGGGCAGTACGTCGAAATCCTGAGAGGCTCGTCGCCCACCGCAGTGGTAAATAAGTTGGCAAGCGAAGGAATCATTAAACACAAGTGGCCACTGACGCTTTACTTGAAGTTCACAGCGCGGGGCACTGAATTGAAAGCCGGGGAATACGACTTCCCTTCTCCTATTTCACCGCTCGGTGTCTTCGCGCGGTTACGAGAAGGTGAACAACGTATGATGCGTTTGACCGTGATTGAAGGCTGGACACGATGGGACATTGCAAACGCGATGGTGAAAATTCCGGAGCTTCGGCTCGCTAATGCGGACGAGGCTTTGACCCTAATGGACAATGTGGACCTGATAAAGGATCTCGATCCAACAGCGAAGAATCTCGAAGGCTATCTCTTCCCCGACACCTATGATTTTCCTCCGGATACCAGGGCGCCGGAAGTTATTAACATGATGGTCAAACGTTTCCGCCGGGAGTGGAAACCCGAATGGTCGCAACGCGCGCGCGAATTGGCGATG
This sequence comes from bacterium, assembly GCA_040003695.1. Lineage (GTDB taxonomy): Bacteria > Acidobacteriota > Blastocatellia > Pyrinomonadales > Pyrinomonadaceae > PSRF01. The sequence goes on along the minus strand of JBDUCB010000183.1, from coordinate 2,870 downwards.
ACTCCTCGACAAGTAGTGACCACTGCCTCGTTGATTGAAACCGAAGCAAAGCTTAGCGACGAGCGGCCAATCGTTGCCTCAGTGATCTACAACCGCCTGAAAGCCGGGATGGCGCTGGCCGTTGATTCCAGTATTATTTACGCCTCCAAGTTGGAGGGAAAATGGCGCTACGACGGCAAGGTTTACAAGAGCGACGTCGAGCGGCGTTCGCCCTATAACACGCGACTTCATCCTGGTTTGCCGCCGGGTCCGATTGCATCTCCCGGAAAGAGCTCGCTCGAGGCCGCGCTTTATCCCGCCACGACAGACTATATCTATTACGTGCGCGAGCCATCTAAAAATGACGGCGCTCATAATTTCTACAATAACGAACACGACTTCGGTGCCGGAGTGCAGGCCCTTAGAAATTGGGAAGCGCAAAGAGACGCCGCCGCAGGCAAATAGATGTGCGTCACAGGTACAACACCGTAATCCATCTCCCTTGAAATTGCACCCACCTTAATCTATTCTGAAGGTGAGACTCCCCGGCAATAATCGTTTCACTCTCAAAGGTTGTGCACGATGAAATTTGCAGTTGCTCTGGTCGCAATAATTCTGACAAGTGCGCCGGCATGGTCGCAAGGCAAAGGCGTCGATAAACAGAGCGAGCGCGTCCGCGACAGCGGTAGCCGGTCCGCCGCAGACAATGGGACCAAGACCGACGTTGGCACCGGTAGAGGGATCGATTTCGGCAGAGGTCGCACCCCAACCTTGCCGCCACTCCCCAACCCTTATCGCATGCCGGCGCGGCGCGACGTCATTCTTAAAGCGATTGCTGATGTAATGCGCGATCGAAACTTGATTGTTGATGAAGCTGCGTCAAAACCCGCCGATGGCATCGTCGTCAGTCAGCCTTACACCTTTATTAAAGGTGCAGTGGTTACACAGTCCGAACTCGGACGCTACGCCGACATTTCTACTTCAGTGGCGCGTGGCTGGACGCGTGGACGCTATACGATTACCGTCGAGGTGCAGCCCATTGACGGAAACAGCGCCAACGTCTCAGTCAACGCTAAGATTGAAGGTAGAACTGACGGCGCTACGGGCGCTGAATGGATAACTCTGAACACCATCGGCGTGGTGGAAGAAGAGTTTCTTTCGGCGCTTATTGAGAGCATTACTGGCGCTCCTCCACTTGGCCGCACCGAGTAGTTTAGTGGCCACACTTAAAGTAATACTTGAATACACCTCATGATTACAGAATCCGAGCACGAGGAAGTCTTTACTGAAGCGACAGAATCTTCGGGTATGAAAGTTATGGCTGCGCTTTCGGCCCTCTTGATTACGGCGCTGCTTTTCGCGGGCTACGCGTATCTGCGAAAACGGCATGCGCAGGCGGCGTTGTCCCAGCAAACATCCGCGGCGCACCCGAAGGCACCCCCACAAGCCTTGATCCTGGTAGATGACGCGCTGCTTCAGGGCAGCAACACCGTGCTTGCAGGCACAGTTAAGAATATTAGCAACGAGAAATTAACTGGCCTGTCCGTCGGGCTCGAAGTTAAACGGCGAAAAGATGGCAACATAGAAAAGAAGCTGGTGCCCTTGAGTCCTACCGATCTCGATCCATCGCAGGAGGGTCGCTATTCACTGCAATTGAAGGCGCAGGAATACGCCTCAGCTAAAGTGACAGCGCTACATAACGGTTCGGAATCGTCGAATGTTCCCTATACACTAGCACTGGGTGAAAAGAGACCGCTGGAAAGGCTCGAGTCGAAAACGATCAAGATTGACAAGCCGGCAGCTGGTAAGCGATCCGAATTTCTGAACTCGCCTGATAATCCGGCTCGCGTTCCTTGAACGCGAGTTCGACCTGGCTATGAACATTTGATCGCAACGCGGATTGCTTCAAGTTCTCGTTGAGCAGTCGGTGCGGCGACAACTCAGGTGGTTTCTAAACTACGCGTCCGCGCCGACGGGTACGTTAAGGAAAACTCTGAAGTCCTTTTAGCCCCTGATGTGATTCTATTAGGCCATCTGCCACAATTGGGGTTTCGTTCAAAGCAACGGAGCGGAGATCTAATCCGTCATACTCGGCAGTGGTCCGCTTAATCAAAATGCTGATGCACGGGTTCTTAACTAGTCTCGCTTTCCGGCTCTTCCGACATAGCGCCGTGTTCGTAACTCTCTTGGCGGCTGCTGCTGCGGTAGTCAGTGCTCAAGCTTCTCCGCCGTCAAGTCTTTCCCGCACCGACGAGCCGGATCCAATGGCTTCTATCGAAGAGGGGATGCGCGTCAAGCGTGCGTTAAGATACGCGGAAAAGGAATATCGTGAAAACGTCGATCGCGCTCATGAGTTGGCGAAACTGGGCACGCAGCTAAGCGAATCTTTTCAGAAGAATCAAGAGCTTGACCACGAAGACTGGAAGAAACTTGAGCGGCTGGAAAGGCTTGCCAAAGCTATCCGTAACGCCGCGGGAGGTTCCCGCAGCGAACGAGAATTGGACGACCGTCCGTCCGACTTTGCTGGAACTGTCAAAAAGATTCTCGAGATCGTTGAATCGCTAGCGGAGCGGGTGGAGAAAACACCACGACATGTCATTTCAGCGGCCGTTATCGACCAGGCTAATGTATTACTTGAACTCATCCGTGCGGCGCGCGAATTATCACCTAAGGGTCAAGCTTGACACGTAATTCAATATCTACTGCCCGGCGGCTATTTCAATTGCCGTGCGTCTTCTGCTGCCTTGTGATGCTTGTCGCTCAAGCCGCGTATTCGCAACAAGACGATGAAGTGGTTCGCGTCAACACCGATCTGGTTATTCTTAACGTCACCGTCACTGACGTTGCCGGACAATACGCGCCATCTAGAATTTCGCAGGCTGCTGCGCCCT
>JBDUCB010000104.1:0-3976 GCA_040003695.1 bacterium | reverse complement strand
CAGCTGACGGCGCGATAGCGTGCTTCTCAAGTAATCTTTTCCCTTCAGCTTGAATACTGATCGCGCGCCGCAGCTGAAGGCCAGCGTTGGGCGTCGCCTCCAGCCGCTAGATTGGGAATCATCACCAATGAAGAAAAGACTGCACGTACTCTTAGCGCTCATATTCGTCGCGACGATTGCCCTGCTGCTCTTAGGCTTTCGTAATCCCAGCCAAGGCACTGTTGCTTTTGAAGTCGCGAAGGCACTCCTACAACTAGGTGTGGTTGCTGTCGCCGGCACCCTCGTCTCAGTGGCTATGAAAGAATATGAATTGGACCAAACGCGAAAAGAAAATGACCGTGACGTAAGCATCTGAAGCACGCTAGCGATCGAGAACTTCAGAGGCAGCGTTACGAATATCGGGAAGAGCTTTTGTCCGCGACCCTGTCGAGAACGGCAACCGCGTACAGAAATACAAAGCTGGCGCGTAGACTACTGCGCGCACGCGCTGGTGCAGTGACAGGTGGTCCTGGCCACATTCAACTGGAAGATTATGACCGCTTCATGGAGATGATCAACGACGTTCAGCTTCAACTTGAAGGTCTGAAGGGCGATGTGAAATCCAGTGCGCCTGCGTTCTCTAGCTCCCACGTCCTATTTGCGCAATACGAGTTCATGGAAAAGTATCTCAATCGGTTAGTCAAAGAATACGAGAGATCTAGGCACAAATTTTTCAGCCTCAAAAGCGACGTTACCTGTCGCTAATCTAGAGGCCTTATCCGACTTCCTTGGCCCCGCCACGGAGACCTGTCAATTCAAAACGGAAGTCATCAATCCGTATCACAAAATCCAAGAAGATATTCGTGCAGATTTACTCCACCCCAACTTGCCGCCCTTGGCGCCCGCGCCCCAACAAATCGTTGGACGCGAGCGGCGGGAGCGCCTCTCGCAACTAGCTTGGTGCGGCGGAGGGTGCTTTGATTCGCGCCGCCGCGTCAACTCCACCGTTCGATACCTTTGAATAAAGTCGCAGAAGCCCGCCGCGGGCGGCATATCAATAGCCCACAGCGCGAGCTGTGGGTACACGCCGGCAAACCGAACCCAGCTCGCGAATGCGAGCGACATAATTCGGACTTGACGATCACGACGCTAAATCATATTTCGCCCCTCCGGGGGCTCTTGTTCGCAGGGTCGTACTTTTACCCACAGCTTGCGCTGTGGGCTACTGATATTCCGTTGGCTTCGCCAACTGGTTGACTCGGGGCTGATAATCATCACTCATTGACCTTAAGCACTGCCAGAAAAGCTTCCTGCGGAATCTCGACGCGGCCAACTTTCTTCATGCGCTTCTTGCCTTCCTTTTGTTTCTCGAGCAGCTTGCGCTTGCGCGTGATGTCGCCGCCATAGCATTTGGCGATAACGTTCTTGCCGAGAGCTTTCACCGTTTCGCGCGCAATCACCTTCATGCCGATGGCCGCCTGAATGGGCACTTCAAAAAGCTGGCGGGGAATCAGCTCCTTCATCTTTGCGGCGAGCAGGCGTCCTTTTGCCTGCGCCGTGTCGCGGTGAAGAACCAGCGATAGCGCGTCAACCGGTTCGCCGGCAACCAGCACATCAAGTTTGACGAGATCGCTTTCCCAATAACCCGCGAGCGTGTAATCGAGCGAAGCATAACCACGCGAAGTTGATTTCAGCCGATCGTAGAAATCCAGCACGATCTCGTTCAGCGGCAACTCGTAAGTCAGCATCACGCGATTGGTTGTGATGTACTCGAAACCTTTTTGCACCCCGCGCTTTTCCTCCAGCAACTTCAGAATTCCACCCAGATGTTCTTCGGGCGTTAGAATGACGGCACGTATGATCGGCTCTTCAATTTTAGCGAGTCGCCCCGGCTCGGGCATTTTTGCCGGCGAATCAATCTCCGTGACCTGGCCGTCGGTGGTAGTCACTACATAACGAACGCTGGGCGCAGTCGTGATTAGATCGAGATTGAATTCGCGCTCCAAACGCTCCTGCACAATCTCCATGTGCAACAGGCCAAGAAAGCCGCAGCGAAAACCAAAGCCGAGCGCGGTTGACGATTCAGGCTCGTAGAAAAACGACGCATCATTCAAGCGAAGCTTGTCCAGCGCGTCGCGCAACTCTTCGTATTGGTTAGTGTCGACCGGATAGAGTCCGGCGAAAACCATCGGTTTGATTTCCTGATAACCGGGAAAAGGTTCCTTCGTGGGCCGCGCAGCTTCAGTCACCGTGTCACCGATTTGCACGTCAGCAACTGCTTTAATCGACGCGGTAAGAAATCCAACTTCGCCAACACTCAATTCATCAATGGGTGTCGGGCGCGGCCGGTTAACTCCCAACGTCTCCACCTGATAATCGCGACCGGCATTGAAGAATCGAATCTTCATTCCCGGCCGAATCACGCCATCGATAACGCGGAACAGGACGATCACGCCGCGATACGAGTCGTACCACGAATCAAATATCAACGCTTTCAATGGCGCGTTTGCATCGCCCTTCGGCGGGGGGACCTCGCGCACGATTGCTTCCAGGACTTCGGCGACGCCTTCGCCGGTCTTGGCGCTGGTGAGAATTGCGTTGTGAGTTTCCAGCCCGATGAAGTGCTCGATCTGTTCGATCGCTTTTTCCGGTTCAGCGCCCGGAAGATCGATCTTGTTGATGACGGGAATCAGTTCGAGATTATTTTCAATGGCCAGGTAAGTGTTGGCGAGCGTCTGTGCTTCCACACCTTGCGAAGCGTCAACGATCAAAAGTGCTCCCTCACAAGCAGAAAGCGAGCGCGAAACTTCGTATGAGAAATCCACGTGGCCGGGCGTGTCGATCAAATTCAGAATATACGACTGACCATCTTGCGCTTTGTAGTCCAGCCTGACGGCGTGGGCTTTGATGGTGATGCCGCGCTCGCGCTCCAGATCCATGTCGTCGAGTATCTGCGCCGACATGTCGCGGCCCGTCACCGCGCCTGTCAATTCCAGCAGGCGATCTGCGAGGGTTGACTTGCCGTGATCGATGTGGGCGATGATCGAGAAGTTGCGGATGCGCGCAGGATTCATTAAGGAGTTTGTGCTTCGTACTTTGTGCTTTGTACTTAGTACTTAGTACTTCATACTTTGTGCTTTGTACTTAGGAGCAGCATCTTCATCGGGGAACACGAAGAGCAAAGTTCAGAGTACAGAGTTCAAAGTACAAAGTTCAAAGCACAAGCTCAAAGCAAATGCCTCTTCTTTTCTATTTACGATTTACCACTCACGATTTACGGCTCAGTCATTGATGTGCGCGTCAACATAGGCCCGCGCTTTTTCTTTGGTACTCACCGATTGAACAAAGCGGTAATTTTTGGTGGCCCACGCCATGTGACCTTTTACAAATGGCGCATAGTCCTCGGAAACCTCATTGCTCGCTGTCAAAAACCCGAGTTTGTGCAAAACTTTTTGGATGACCTCGTTGTCCTGCGTCATGCCGGCAGCCTGAAAGAGCTTATGCTTATCGTCATCCGAGAGCGACGAAGAACTTGAAGAATTGCTGTTTGAATTCTCATTCACATTTGAGTTGGAATTCGAGTTGCTGGCGTTGAAGTTCTCGTTGGGTTCTGAACCTCTGCCGGGCAGATTGATGTACCCGGTTGCGAACAACACCACGCAAATCACAACCACTGCAATCAAGCCAAGACATCCCGCACCACCGCAACCGATGGCAATCTTTTGGTTTCTATCCATGTTTACCTCGTTTTGAACAGCAATGTAGCGCAAACTTTAGTTTGCGTGTAGCAATCCGTCACTCAAATCGCAAACTAAAGTTTGCGCTACTAACGGCGAGTTCGCATCCAGTTAATGCAAGACCGAAGATGATAACGCATGTTTGCCGCGCTGTCGTGATGAGTGTCACCGTGCCCGGGCAGCACCCACTCAAAATCGTAATCTACAAGCCTTGCCATTGAACGCGTTTGTTCGGTCCATGAATACCAGGCAACACTCGG
>JBDUCB010000413.1:0-13508 GCA_040003695.1 bacterium | reverse complement strand
GACGCGGGCGAATTCATAGGGGCCAGCGGGATCTCTGTCCGCGGGCGAGGAACTAATGCGGGAATTTACGTCATCATGGGGGAATCACCGCAGGCTACCGGCAACAACGCCTTTGGGAGTCTGCTAAGGGTCAGTCTTGATGGCACATCTAACACAATCGCCAACGTTGGCAGCTTCGATTATCAGTGGACCGCTGACCATAGCGGATTATGGGAGGAGTTTCCCGACGCAAACCCATATGGCGTGCTCGCTCTGCCCGGACATATTTATGTTGCCGACGCCGGTGCGAACACGCTCAACGAAGTGTTGGCGGATGGATCGGTTAGGGTACTCGCGTACTTTCCGAATGAGGTAATTCGGGACGCCGTTCCAACGTGCGTGGCAGAGGGTCCGGATGGAGCCTTGTACATCGGCACGCTGGCACTAGTTGATACGTTCGTATTGGGACCCTCCGCAAAGGTGTACCGCGTAGAGCCGTCGCAGGCAAATCTCGTCGATCCGACAGCTACTCCGATGACGCTCTGGGCTTCCGGATTGTGGCCCATAAATGGCTGCACTTTCGGACCGGATGGCAACTTTTATGCATCGCTGCTTTTCACGAATCCCAACCTTTTGCCTGACTTCAACGATCCGAAGGGCGACGTTGTCAAGATTCCGTTTGCCAATCCGGCAACTCATACATTTCTAACCGGCGGTGCCCTTTCTTTTGGAGGTGGCATTGCGGTCGGTCCGAACGGCGATGTGTTTGTCGCCGACGGCACTGCCTTTGTGCCGAATGGGAGGGTCGTGCGGATCGCACCCTGAAGTCGCGGGGACTTGCCGATTACGCGCTTTGAGGCTCTTGGTCAACATCATCAAAGCAGGTCTCGTTCTCTGTCTTCTTACGGGATCAGTCTTACTTCGACGACGTTAGGAGCAGACCGTCGACTGAGTAAAAAATGTAGTAAATACCTGCGTGCACTGAAGGCCAAGGAAGAACATTAAAAAGTTTAAGTTGTTGTCTTTGTACTTGCTTGGCCTTCTGTGTTCTTCAGTGACGGTACTTTATAATTCTACAAAACCTTTATTCATCGGTTCGATTCCGATCGCCGCCTCCAATCCTGTCAACAACTTAGAGCCACTCCTCAGTTCAGCGAAAAGCTTACTGTAGTAAAAAATGTAGTAAGTCTTTGCATTCTTCTGCAAGGAGAGATAGCAGCAGAATGGAATATCACAAAAACTCCCGTTCAATCACTTGGGAGACAGCAGCGATATCTTTGTATAGGAACTTCTAGAATACAGGCGCTAACGGAATCATATTATCCATGGCAACTCCTCTCAGAGCGAGAGGACTGAACCTAAACTAATCCCCTGTTTCAAATGAAGCTCTCGAAAAAAGTTGTGTCCACCTCATAAGTTGTCCTTGGCTTCAGCCCCAATTCCAATTGCTCAAACGTGAGACAATAGGAACTACATATTCGGCGACCAACTTGGATCAAGGCGTCATAGCTATCGCACTGATTGTCCCAGACTAAGTGGGCGAGTATCACCACAGCGCTCTTCGGCCTTCAACCGCTCCCAAGCTTTTTGGAGTACAGACGGTCTACAAAGAAGCGGCACTGGTATCTTCGGTCTTTAACATGGCCATTCGGGAGGGCATAGCACAGGTAAATCCTTGTCACTCGATTCCCATGGCTATCAAGAAGAAGCTGCCGGCGCGAAACAAGCGGGACAGGTTCTTGACTGACGATGAAGAGCCCAAGCTCTTCGCCCAATTCTCAGGTCGACGCTCTCACCTTTTTCCAATAGTTCGTTTCGAGCTTGAGACAGGACTGCGGAAAGGCGAGTTCTGTAGACTCGAAGCTGAACATGTCAATCTATCTAACGAATCCCGTTTCTTCCCCATCAACGGAAAGAGAATCGAGGTTAAGCGCGACGAGCTGTTAGTAACAAAGAGTAAGAACGGGAAGCCTCGTACAATTCCTTTAACTCCAGAGGCGAGGCGGATAGCAGCGTTTCAGCTTGCAGACGCCACGACGAAGAAATTCCTTTTCACCAGCAGGCGCACAGGCGGCATGATCAGCGAGTTCAAGACCGCCTTTACTAGCGCAGTCCGTGACGCTGGCCTGGAAGATTTCCGTTTCCATGACCTGCGGCACACGTTCGCGAGTAGACTGAATGCCGCGGGCGCAGACCCCTATACAATCCGAGACTTGTTGGGACATTCAAGCACCACAATATCTGCGGATTACACCCACACAAGTGTTGAGAGACGGCGACAGGCAATAGCGGACATGAGCCAAAACCGGGGCCAGCTTCGCGAGCCTGTCGAGGATTACGGAAAAATTCCGGAAAAGCGCAGTAAGATTAGCGCGTGACGTGTTCGTAAAGTGTTGAAAAAATTGGTAGCGGGGGGGAGACTTGAACTCCCGACCTTGGGGTTATGAATCCCACGCTCTAACCACCTGAGCTACCCCGCCACGGGGTTCATTATAGAGTGCGCGAAGAAGAGGTCAAGAATGAGAAGAGTAGCCTCTGCTAACGGTGGAGAAAGAAAAGATTTTCCATTTATCATTTTTCATTTCTCATTTTTCATTGAGTGCAAGCAGGAATTGGAGATCCAAGTTGAAAGCGGCCATGGCTCACCTAAACAAAGAATTGTTGCTAGCTGGCTGGGATGGCGAGCAGCGCCGCCTCTAAGACTTGGGGTTAGTTGAGAGGCGGGCAAGGACCTGCTCGTATAACAAAAGTTGGTTCGTGGACACGGCGGGCAGCGCCCGCCTCTAAACAAGATTCGGTGAGCGCATTGCCGCCGCTGGAGTCCCTCAACCCTCAGGCGCGGGCGAAGTCGATGAAGCCGCGTTCAGGATCGGTAGACAACAAGCGCACGCGTGTCTTTTCGCCAACGCGCAGGCCCTGTTCGCCGCGCATCACGCGTCCATCAACTGGCGGATTGATGATGCGTGCGTAGGTTCCCTTCTCGGATACGCCAGTAACGATCGCATTAAACTGTTGTCCTATTTGATCGCGCAACAATACGGCCGCCGCAACCTTACGCATTTTCCGCTGCACCTTTCGCGCTGCATCCCCGCGCTCAGTGCAGCGCTCGGCAATCTCTTTCAACTCATTTCCAGCATACGGAGACGGCTGATTCGCTAACGCGGCTTTTACCAGTCGTTGCGTCACCAAATCCGCGTAACGACGATTCGGCGCCGTCGAATGCGTATAGTCGTCGACTGCAAGACCAAAATGTCCCTCACCTTCTTCGCCCGGCATTTGCACTTCGTACTCACCAGGACCAAGTGACTTAACAACGGCCAGCGAGAGATCAGGAAAATGATCAGGATCCGCTGCTTTCTGTCGCGCGAGGAAATCCGCGAGAGCGCGCGAATCTGGCGTCGCGGGCAATTTCTCGCCAACTTCTGACGCAATCTCGATAATGCGGTACCAGTATTTCGGTGTGCGAACAATGCGGCGCAACAGTGGGCCACCTTTTTCCTCCAAAAACTTGGCCATCGCCACGTTTGCGCCAATCATAAAATTTGCAATCAGGTCGCGCGCAGCATTTTGCTCAGTGACTCCAAGCTCGATGACGCGGCCGCTGTCGTCCACTACCGGCCTAGACTCAATCATTCCCAACTCGATCGCGCCCTGCTCTTTCCGTAATTCGCCGAGATGTTGTGATGTCGCATGCTGCAACTTTAACTGTTCTTCAAGTCCAGCAACTGACTTCACTACGTCGGGCACATCGCTTTTGCCGTCAAGCCAGCCGCCGATAATTTCATAAGAAAGCTTCGCGTGGTTTCTCAGCTTGGCGGGATAAATATTGGTAGTTTTCACCGTGCCATCAGCCACTACAACCATCTCCGTTACGATCGCGCGCCGGTCCTCATTCGCCACCAGCGACGTCAAGTCGGTTGACAATTCTTCGGACAGCATCGAAAACGTCTTCACGCCGGTATACACGGACGTACAGTTTTGCGCCGCATGCTTGTCAATGGCTGAACCCTTTGCAACAACTCCGTCTACCTCAGCAATACCAACCAGCAGGCGAATGTCGCCAGACGGCAAAGTTTCAGCGAACTCCACCTGGTCCAGGTCCCGCGACTCAGCGTTGTCAATCGATGACCACAGCAGCTCGCGCAAGTCCTCGATGTTTGAATCGGCGACAAGGTCACGCGCCTTCGCGCTCGCGGCCCGAACTTCGTTTTGGACAGCATTGTTGAAGTCAGGTTCGAAGCCGGCATCGATCACCGTTTGCCGAGCGATTGCATATAGATTTGGTTGATTGTGATGTGCAGATTGTTTGCTCATGGATTTCGAGAAGTATAGCCCAAAGATAATCTGAAGGCGTATTCGCTGAAAACTTGGCACTGATGCCGCTGGCTCAATTGGTAATATCCTATTCTGGAAGCGTAGGTAAGCGATCCACTAAGTCACACTAAGCAACACTAAAATTGTTTTCGTGAACTTTCGTGTACTTCGTGGATCGTTCTCCCACCTGAAAGGGCAAGGAATTTCAAAGTAGGAGGTGCCGCATCGCGCGCTTTGCGTAACTTTGCGGCTGCCTTAGCGAACTTTGCGGTCCTGCTTTTGATTTTACCGCAAAGCACGCAAAGACCTCGCAAAGAACCGCGAAGCCATTGCAACCATACCAAGAGTTGCATATCGACCGCTACTCGTTTCCCAGGCTTTCGACTACCATGAAGTCCCGTGAAGATTGAAGTGATCGTCAACGCCAGCTCAGGCACCGGAGAAAATGGCGCGCTCGAAGCGCGTCTCAACGAACTGTTCGCGCGCGACGGTCTGCGCAGTCATGTTGCGCTTGCACAAAGCGGCCACGAAATAGTCGAACTTGCCCAGCGAGCCGCGCGTGGCGACGCGGACATAATTGTCGCGGGAGGTGGCGATGGCACGATCAACTCTGTCACTTCCCAACTTCTCACCACAAAAAAGACGCTTGGCGTCCTACCTTTGGGAACGTTGAATCATTTCGCCAAGGACCTGCACATTCCTCTCGAGCTTGAGGCTGCCGTTGAAACAATCATCAAAGGTCACGTCGCGAACGTTGACCTCGGCGAAGTTAACGGCCACATCTTCGTCAACAATTCGAGCCTCGGCCTTTATCCAAGCATCGTTCGCGAGCGCGAGAAGCAGCAGCGGCTGGGCTGGGGTAAGTGGCCCGCGTACGTATGGGCCGGGGTTGCAGTACTGCGCCGTTATCCTTTTCTCGATATCCGGTTGGACGTTGACGGAAAAGCTTTATCGAGTCGTACACCTTTTGTCTTTATCGGCAACAACGAATACGAAATGGAATCTTTGAATGTTGGCGGCCGTGCATGTCTCGACGCCGGCGAGCTCAGTCTTTACGTAACCAATCGCACCGATAGGCTGGGCCTCGTTCGACTCGCATTGCGCGCGTTGTTTGGCGGGTTGCGTCAGGAGAAGGACTTTCTGGCGATGTGCACGAAAGAGATTTGGATCGAAACGAAACACAAGCGCGTGCGAGTAGCGCTTGATGGCGAGGTCAGGGTAATGGAACCGCCACTTCATTATCGTGTATTACCGGGAAAGCTACGGGTGCTGGCGCCGGCAAATAAATCATCCTGCTGAACCTGAATCATAATGCGGGCAATCGTTCACCTTTCTGATATTCATTTTGGTCGCGTCGATGCAGCCGTGGTCGGGCCATTGATTGACGCGGTAAATCAGATTGCTCCTGACGTTGTGGCTGTTTCTGGTGACCTAACGCAGCGCGCGCGCTCGCATCAGTTTATGGAAGCGCGCGCTTTTCTAGATGCGCTACCGCAGCCGCAGATTGTCGTGCCGGGGAACCACGATATACCTATGCACAATGTGTTCGCGCGGTTTGCTCAGCCGCTTCGCAAATACCGTCGCTACATCACGAGCGACTTACGACCGTTTCACCATGACGATGAGATCGTAGTGCTGGGCGTCAGTACTGCTCGCTCGTTCACGATTAAGGGTGGACGAATAAACCAGCACCAAGCTGAGTGGATGCGTGAGCGACTCTGTTCATTTGATCCGGAAGTCGTAAAGATTGTGGTTACTCATCATCCCTTCGATCTTCCGGAAGGTCACGACAAGCGCAACCTGGTGGGCCGCGCGCGCATGGCTATGGAACGCCTGGCAAGCTGCGGCGCCGACGTTTTTCTTGCGGGCCATCTCCACGTTAGCCACACGACGCACAGCGCGAAGCGTTACAAGATCAAAGGGCACTCGGCGCTGGTGATCCAGGCAGGAACTGCAACGTCTAATCGCGGACGCGGCGAGGCAAACTCATTCAATGTAATTCGCGTCGAGCGACCAAACATCACTATTGAGCGATTGGAATGGCAGCCGGAGCAAGGTTTGTTTGGGCTGGTTGAAACCGAAAACTTTTCCCACACACCTGATGGCTGGATTCGGGTCCAGGAATCTTAGAACACACGTGACCAGGCAACGACCATCAAAACAGATTCGGGCTCTTCATCTGCTTGCAGGGTTGCTGGTCTTCCTGGCGATGACCCTCACGCTAGGCGAGATCGCCGAAGACGTTCGCGACGGCGAACCGCTAACGATAACCGACGTTCGTTTCAGCAATTGGCTGCACACGCATGCGACGGCGCCTTTGACGAAAACGATGTGGGTTATCACGTGGTTGCATACATCAGCCGTAGTATGTCTTGCTGCGGTGTTAGTAGGTTTCTATCTTTGGCGACGACGTGAGCACTACTGGATGGTGGCACTCTGGCTTTCGGTCTTTGGTGGCTTGGCTCTAAATGCAACTCTCAAACTATTTTTTCATCGCGCGCGACCTCACTTTCGTGACGCCGTTCAAGCCCTGACGACGTATAGCTTTCCCAGCGGCCACACGATGATGGCCACCGTGCTATATGGCGTCCTCGCGGCCTACTGCTTTACGACCACAAGAGACTGGCGCAAGCGTGTGCTTATTATTTTCGCGGCGGGTTTTCTGATCCTGCTGGTCGGTTTTAGCCGGATATATCTCGGCGCTCATTACTTGAGTGACGTGCTCGGCGCAATGGCCGAAGGATTGGCCTGGCTGTCGCTTTGTTTGACCGTGGTCGATTTCTGGCGAAGACAATCCAGGCGCCGCTCTTGAGATTTGCTTACGGCGAAGAGGTCAAACGCGGGTCCTGCCGACAATCCTCTTCCCTTATTGGCGATGACTTAATTCCACACAGAACACTTTGCAGAACATTGCCAAGCGAAACGTTTCGATGCATTGGAATCGCTTGAAAACTGAACGCGAAGCACAAAACACAAGTAAATGCATTTGTGCCTGGAATTGCCGACTGATTGGTACATAGGTTGCTCCAGCGAGGTTCAGAAACAGGAAAGATCGCCTTTGGTTAGAGCCCCTTGAGCTTCGAACCACGTTTCGGGAGTATAAGGCAATGAATAGTTTTCATTTACCGAGTTTGTTCTTAAACAATTGCGAGGGAAGAAGGCCAGAAGAAAATAACTCAATCGGTAATGCACGTTTATCTGGATCCACTTTAAGAGAAACTTCCTCGCCCGGCTTCTATTCTCCCCAGGGCGAGACAGAGTTGCGCTCAATCGTAGCGCGACGATTCATGTGGATGAGTCAGGCGCACGATCGGATTCGCACAAAGGTGCTTGCCACTCATCCATCACGAGCGAGATAACATTTCGATCGCGGCAACTTTCCAAATCGCGCGTGCTCACTGTTTCTTATTTTGCGCTATGTACTCCTCGAGTTTCCTGCGATCAGGATAGTCGGGCTTTTTCTTTAGGAATTCTTCGTATTCGGCCGCGGCTTTATCCTTCATTCCCGCCCGGTTGTAGAGCGCTGCGAGACGCAGATGGGCTTCCGCCATTCCGATGGGATCGAGTTTGAGCGCTTCGTAAAGATAGACTACCGCCTTCGAGCCCTTCTTGATCTGCAAATAAGTTTCGCCGAGCTGGTAGTTGGCTTCCGGAGACTCAGGTCTGATCTTGACCGCCTGACTCAAAGGCTCGACGGCTATTTCAAACTTCGCTTGTGCCATTCGCAGCTTACCGAGATTAAAGAAGGCCAGGAAGAACGCTGGATTCGCTTCGGTAGCGCGGAGATATGCACTTTCGGCTTCGCTGAAATGTTTTTGTATCAGGTATGCAGTTCCCAGTTCACTCCAGGACTGGTAATCTTTCTCGTCCTCGCTCAGAATTTGGCGCAACAATACCATCGCTTGAGCATAATTGTTCTCGTCCATAGCTTTCGCGGCCTTCGCAAAGCGCTTCTTATTCGTGGATGTCCGCTCATAGAAATCTGCTGGCGCAGCCCTGGATTTTTTGCTGTTATTCTCAATGAGATTCTCTCGCCATTCCAACTCGATGTCCCGCCGCATGTCAGTATTGAAGGGTTCGTTGATCTGTACAGGTATGCGGACGACTTCATTGCTTTCCAATTCAACCACGATCTCATAGTCTCCATTCGAAAGTTCCATGAAACGGTAGCGGGAATTGTTTACGACAGTCTGACGCGCGACTACGCGGCCGGCAGAGGAGTAAAGAATGAGATCAAAGCTCAGCGGCTTGGTACCCGTAACTTTGCTTTCGTCGACCTTAAAGTCTCCGTAGAGCATGTGTCCGCCATCCGTTTGAGCGATGGATGATGTTAGAAAGACAACTGTCAATAGGGCTAGAGTTAGTAACGTGCATGTGCCCCTGGTAGGCAAACGGATGGTGGCAACTCTAGTGAAGCGACCGAAGTTGCAAGTCATAATTGCGCCTTAACCAATCATAGAAATAAGGGCCGGAACATCCAAGTTCCGGCCCGTAAACTATCAGTTGAAATGCTTCAGAATGAGTAACGGAAGCCGAACTGCATTACACGCGGCGATCCCTGAATACCCGTGAAGTTCGACCAATTTGAGGGTGGAGTTTTAGTACTCGGATCGATCGTGACCCCCGTGCCGGTTCGGCTAATATCCATCTTTCCAAAGTGTTGAGTGTTCGTCACATTGAACGTCTCCCAACGAATCTGGAACCTTTGATTTTCTCCCCAGGGGACGTGAAAGGACCTGCTCAAACCAAGATCGAGGCTGACGTAGCCCGGCAGTCTGAAGACATTGCGATCTCCCGATTCACCGGGGAATGCGTTGCGGAAGCTACGGTAAGCCCCTTGCGGATCGCAGCCAAATAGTTTTGGCGCGCCAGCCCCACCACGATCCGGGCAAGCCTTCAAGGGCCCGGTTCTAACGACGTTGCTTTGCACGTTCCAGTTCGTGGCCCAGCGAGCATCGTCGAAGAAATTCGGAGAGGGCAGGCCGGAATTCCAGCGATAGATACCAGCGAGCTGCCAACCACCGAGGATGCCGTTTACCACCTTATTGGCGTCGCTCAAAAGCCATTGACCGCGCCCCAGCGGCAACTGCCAAATAGCATTGACATTGATTATGTGGCGGACATCAAAGTCGGAATCAGCGTACCAATCCCGCTGTCTGATCGGATTCAAGATGAATCCGTTCCCGAAAGTTGCGCTTGGCAGGCCGCTCGTCGCCAAACCTGAAGCATCGTCGCGTGAGTGAGAGAGTGTATAGTTGAAATCAAAGGTCAACTTCTCTCCGAGGCGTTCGCGCAGAGAGATTGTGCCGGCGTGATATGAAGAGTGACCGATGCTGCTAAACGCAGCGAGAGCGCCGTACTGTGGATGAAAGAACAGGTGTCCACTGATTGCCGTGTCAATGACATCCTGAGTATCTGTCCAGTCATTATCATAGAATCCCTGCGCAACAGCGTAGACGGCCTGCGTCTGGTTTAGACTCTCGTCAATGCAGAACGAGTCAGGGTCGGCACATCCGGCATTTCCAAAGTAGAGATCATTAGCCAGAGCCGCGAAATTCGCCGGGAGCAAATTGGCAAAATACGGAATCTGTCCCACACCCGAGATGTCTGTGCCGTGGGCCCGTAGATTCTCGAGTATTCCGGCCGCAGTGTACCAATCCATTCCTGACTGCTTATCGACGAGGTTATTGAGCGCCATGATATCGCGCTGCGCCAGGAGCTTCCTTCCCAGTCTGCCGATATAGGAAGCCTGGATCACGAGGCCCTTGGGCAATTGCCGTTCGAAGGTTGCATTCCAACTGTAATTGGTCGGCGCGACCAGCGCTTCATCCAGAGTTGATTCGATACGGCGAGAATCATTTGACGGCTTTTGCTGCGGGAAGGTCAGTGTGCCCGGACTGCCTATTCCCGGCAAGCTGCGCACATCCTGTCCAAAGCCCGTGAATAACGGTGCCGGACGACTGGAGATATTGTAGGTGTTAGCCGAGATAGTGGTTTGCGAACTAAATCCGAGTTGATTGTTGAGATCGAAGTTCACGGCCAACTGGTTACCATAGTAATCGTTGGTGATGCCAAAACCGCCGCGGACCACTGATTCGTGATTCGCGCCAAACAGCTTGGCTAAGACGCCCGATTTGAATCCTGGCGACCAGGCTACCGCGACGCGAGGCTGAAAGTTGTTTTTGTCCCAGCGATACAACGGCGAGCGGTGATTTGCCGGTCCGGATAGATCGACAGTAATTGGGTCAATGAACGGGACGCCGGCCGCTGCGCCTGCCAGTCTCTGGTTAAAATAATCAGTGAGCGGAATGTTTGGCTTAACTTCAAAGCCTTTAGTCTCGTACACCGGACGGCTCAGGCTGTAGCGCAAGCCGTAGGTCACGGTAAGGTTGGGAGTCAATTTCCAGACATCCTGACCATAGAGGTCGTATTCCTGAGTGGCAAAGGTTCGATCAGTAGGCGTTCCCAGCGACTGAGACACGCCATCATGATCAAACGTAAATCGAGCAGTGTACTGAGAGAAGCGACCAATCAGCGCGGTCGCCGCGTTCTGCACGGCTGATTCAAAACCGCCGGCGATGGGCGAGAAATCATTGACCGTATCCGAAAGGATAGTGCCCGCGCCGCCGGAATAGAACGAAGGATTAGTAACCGCGGAATCGTAAGCATTCCCAAAGCTGACTCGATTATTTTTGATAAAGCGAATGTTCCCGCCAAATTGGAAAGTGTGAGAACCGCGCACCCATGAGATATCGTCCGTGAAATTCGTTACCGGTGTTTTACGACTGACGGTTCGATTGAAAAGCAAAGGGGAGAAAACAAAACGGAAGGTGATGGCATTAGCCGCTGAGTCACCCCCTTGAGTGAATGCCTCCCGGGTGTAGCCGAATCTAAAGTTATTGACCAGATTGTTCGTCAGCGTCCAGGTATGTCCCGCCGCCAGGCCGACAGGGTGCGACCATATCTGCGGGGCAGGAGTATCCGGAAATTGTCCTGGTAATCCGATTACGTCATAGATTACGTTGGCGCGAACAAAAACCGATTGTCTGTCCGTTAGATTCAGATCAAATCGGGCGCTATGTGAATTCAATTTAACGGGTGTCGGAGCATTGAAGCGAAACCCTGCCGTGTTTAGCCGGGTGTCTACGGTGCTGTCACCTTGCGTGAAGTCGTTCGCCGGATACTTTGCGGCCGCTGCCGCCAGTGCAGCGATCGCAACCGGGTTTGTTCCAACCGTGGCCGCACCTGTAGAAAAGATCGTGTTGACGTCGGCTGCACTCAGGGTGGTTACCCCGCCTGAAGGATTTACATAACGCAAGAGTCCTTGTCCCATGCTCGCGAGCGGAACGATCCTGACCACGCTCTGTTCCGCAGCATCTCTTCTTCCCTCATAACTGTAGAAGAAGAACGCGCGATCCTTAATCAATGGTCCACCGATTGCCCCGCCAAACGTATTGCGAATCAACTTTGGCCTGGGGTTCCTTTGATCGCCGACGTTGTTTATGCCAAGGATGACGTTGGCGTCAGTGGCCACATAGCGACCATTCCGGTTATTGAAAAAATCATTTGCGGTGAATATGGTGTTCCGATGGGCCTCAAAGAGCGCGCCGTGAAAGTCGTTCGTGCCCGTCTTTGTCACCAGCGAAATCTGCGCACCAGACGACCGGCCCTGGCTGGCGTTAGCGTTTGCGGTGGTTACCCGAAACTCCTCGACTGCTTCGGCGTTCAGGCGAATGACCGTGCTGGCATCCGGCGAATTTGAAGAACCCGAGGCTGTGACAGTATCTGATTCAGTCGCGTCACTGCTCGCCGTACCACTCGCTGTGCCGATCTGATTAGTTTGGGCCTCATTGATATCCACGCCGTCAAGCGTCACGTTGGATTGGTCGCTGCGGGCCCCGGCCACATAACCGTCCCTGGTCACCCCGGGCTGCAGCGTCAAAAGAGATACAACGTTGCGCGCTTCCAGGGGCAGTTGCGAAATCTGTTTGTTGATGAAGTTGTTGCCGAGCGTCGCGTCATCGCGGTTGATCAGCGCTTCGCCCGCCCCGGCAGCGACCGTCACCGACTCGGAGACGTTGCCGACTTCGAGCTGAACATCGACCGGCGTCGCTTTGGCCACGAGCGCATGCACGTCAGTGACTAGCGCTTTCTTGAAGCCTTTGGCCTCAACTTCCAGACGATAATCGCCAATTTGTATGAAATCGAAAGAGTAAGTCCCGGTTTCACTGGTGGTTGTCGTCCGCGAGACGTTCGTGCCCAGGTTGGTCAACGTCACGGTTGCACCGGGGACCACGTTGCCCTGGGGATCTTTCACCGTACCACGTATGGTTGAGGTGCCCTGCTGGGCGACGGCAGTAATCATCGAACACACTACCAGAACCAGAAGCGCGCTTAGAAACAAGGTTGAGCGGCTTCCCAGAAGACTTTGTCTTTTCATGGGCTCCTCCAAGGAAAGATGTTTGATGCGTACTTTTCTATTAACCCAGTGAGAATTCAACTGGATTCAAAGTGCAATGCGACTGGCCTAACCCCCTGCTGATCTCACGGTTTGCATCCAGAAAGAAGCAAGATGCGTCTTAGAGAAAAGTTTCTAAACAGCACTATTCTGCCGACTTTGTCATTAATCTGAGCTCAAAGATCATTCCGGCTCAGAGGTGCGCGACGTGAAATCTAATTCGATCTTGATCCTTGCAGTTATCGTTCCCGAATGAGCGCGCGAAAACAACCTGCATAAATCACGTAATTTCAACCTTTAGTGCTGTCTGGGTAATTGAGGCTGGGAGTATATCCAAAAATCTTGAGAAGTAGCTATAAATTTTTGAATAAAAATGGAGGCTGCGGACGGGACCTTGGCACACAAACTCGGCCACGATCGGGTGTGCCACAACGACGACGCGGAAGCCTCAACGAAGATGGCGCAGTGGAAAGACGAGCGTTTGACACTACGGAAAGGCCTACGTTAATTTAACAGCTTGCGTAATCCTCCAGCAGTTCAGCATATCGTCCCGTTCGTCTAGTGGCCTAGGACACCGCCCTTTCACGGCGGCGACACGGGTTCGACTCCCGTACGGGACGCCAATTCTTTCAATCACTTACAAGACATCACGATTTCGCCGCGGGTCCAGAAAGGTCCATTAACTAAATCACCGCCCTGCGAATACCTGGAAGAAGCATCTTCACAACCTTGTTCTGCGCCTCTCGCTTTTCATCCG
>JBDUCB010000191.1:0-3984 GCA_040003695.1 bacterium | reverse complement strand
TTAATAAACAGGCGTGTGGTGTTCGGTTGAAAGGCGAAGGTGTAGGGATTACGCAGGCCCAGCGCCCAGATAACGCGATTGGCTCCCGAAGCCATGTTGAAGAAGGGATTATCAGTCGGAATCGAGCCATCGGAATTGATGCGCAGCATTTTGCCAAGACGATTGCTGAGCGTTTGCGAATTTGCTGCGTTCGCATTCTCGCCGACTGCTACGTAAAGTTTGTCATCGGGCCCAAAATGTATAGCGCCGCCATTGTGATTTGTTGCGGAACTTAGATTGTCGAGATCGAGGATTGGCAGTTCACTATTTGGCGCGGCCACATCGCCGTTTGCCGTGAAGCGGCTGACTCGATTGTGCCGCGGCGTACTTGGCACAGTGTAATAGATGTAGATGAAATTATTTGTTTGAAAGTTTGGATCGAATGCGATTCCCAGCAGACCGCGCTCACCGGATGAATCAACGCTTACTGTCAAAAACGGCGTTGCCAGCAAAGCCCCGTTCTTGATCACGCGCAACTGTCCCCCTTGCAGACAAACGAACAATCTGCCATCAGGCGCAAAGTCCATGGCGGTGGGGCCAAGTAAACTGCCCGCGATTTGTGTTTCTGTAAAACCAGCAGGCAGGTTGGCGGCATCAAGCGAACAGCACGTCGCTAATACCAGAAGACACGCGAACATCGACCAAGCGATGCGTAAAAGGAAGCGAATTATAAGGTCGTAACGGACCATACGAATACTGCGCGACGGCAAGTTGAACGTGCAAACTCGGTAACTGAGCAGCGAACGAAGTCTCACTCGTTAACGGAAAATCGAAATCGATCTTTCAAATGGGGGCCAAGTGGGGAGAAACCGTGGGGGAATCGCAAGGTGCTGTCGCGAGCAATCAGGGGGCGTAGTGAGTAACGACGTCGTGATGACCAGGGCTAACCAAAGTATACAACACTGCTCGGACAATTTGTTTAGGTTCCGCCGTTGGTAGTGTCTTAATTTGAGTTTCTCTGTGTAACCTCAGTGGACTCTGTGGCTCTGTGGTAAATAACCGGCTTCGCCATTGCGGTGACTGCGGTGCCGGGAAGATACCAATGGGCGGAAATGCACAGCACGGCCGCCGGACGCGGAATTGAATTACCAATAGCCGACCATGCTTCGGTGTATTGATTGCGAAGCAGAGCATTGAGCGGATTGCCGTGTCCGAAGAAAATTGCAGGCATTGGTTTAGTCATAGCGTAAGAACGATCTACGAATCACACGAACTTCACGAAAAGAGTTAGTGTTGCTTAGTGTGATTTAGTGGATCGTTTGTCTTTCTTTTAGATTAAGACACTACCTTCATGTTAAGTGCGCTGACAGATTAAGAGGGGTCGCTTGCGAGCAGATTTGCGTCGCGAAAGATTTGCCAGGCGCCGGCCGCATTCTTGCACAGGACCGTGAGCGTGTTTCCGGTGCGGCGCATAGATGGACCATTATCGAGCGGGGCCATCGTTACAGAAAGGTCTGTCCAACAGTAAGCCCAATCTCCGCTTACTTGAATCTCCTGAACTTCACTCTTGGCTTCCATGCGAAATTTGTTCGTTACCTGGGCAAATGACGATGCAAACGCGTCGCGTCCGCGCATTGGCGGCTGGCCCGCAACCAGAAACACGACGTCGTCGTCCATCAGTGGAAGTATTTGAGAAATGTCGCTTTCGCCGCTCGCCCGCAACCAGGTCGCAATAAGGTCTCGGATTTGTTGTGCGTCATTCATAAGTAAGTTCTTTCATCGCAAACTAACAGTTGGCGCTACAAGTTATTGTCCGACCTCATATTCGGGTTTGGGCACGCCTAACAGCCAATGATCAAACCAGCCGACGATATGTTCCAGGCGCTCAATGCGGTGCCAGGGTTGACCCGAGCGCGATAGCTCGTGCGACTCATTGGGAAAGCGAACCATCACCGTCGGGATCTTGCGATACTTCAGAGCGCGAAACATCTGCTCGCCCCCGGCTCCGGTCGGCGTGCGGTAATCAGCTTCACCGAGTATCAACATCAACGGCGTGGTGACGTTCTTAACGTAGGTAATTGGCGAGCGCGCTTTAAAGTCCTCAGGATCTTCAAAGGGCGCGCCGCGGAACCACTCGGGTTGAAACTGTGTGAAGTCGGCCGAGTACCACCAATCGGCCCAGTCGGCGATGTCGCGTTGCGAGACGGCGGCGGCGAAGCGAGTGGTTTGCACAATCGTCCAGTTAGTCAGCAGTCCGCCGCCACTGCCGCCGGTAACTCCCAACTTCTTCTCATCGATGTAGCCGCGCCGGATTAGTTCATCAACCGCGGCCATCAAATCTCTATAGTCGTCGCCGGGATAGTGATACTGAATTATGTTACCAAACTCCTGGCCATAGCTGGTGCTGCCACGTGGATTCGGATAGAGAACAACGTAACCTCTCGCCGCCATCCACTGAAACTCATGATCGAATACGAATCCATATGCCGAATGTGGACCACCATGAATATTCAGGATCAGCGGATACTTCTTGTTTGGATTAAAGTCGGGTGGTTTCTGAATCCAGGCCTGAATCGTTTTGCCATCAAAGCTTTGGTACCAGATCTCTTCCGGCGCAGTGATATTCAGGTGAGCGAACAAATCGTCGTTGAGATGGGTGATCTGTGTGGCTGGGCCTCCCCGTCGCTCAAGCCAGAAAAGATCGCCAATGCTCGTCGGTGTAGAGACGGTGTAGACAAAATTACCGGAGTTGGTTGAGCGGAAAGCAATTATTGCTTGATTGCCGTTAGTAATATTTGCTGGTCTGCCACCGGAAACATCAAATGTGGCGAGGTTTGCCTGGCCTTCTTTGGCATAGACTTCGACAATACCGCGGCCGTCCGCAGTCCAAATCGGCGGACTGCCACCGCCCGCGCGTGGCGGCGCATTGTCTCCGCCAACTCCCGAGCCAACATCGTAATCAAACGTCGCTGTGAGGTTCCGTGGCTTTGCGTTCGCCGCAATGTCGATCACCCACAGATCCGGTTGCGTGTAAGAAGTTATCGGCTGTCCCGCCGAAGCGATGAAAGCGATCTGCTTGCCGTTAGGACTGACTGCAAAGGTGCCGGCGCCCATATCAAACGAAGTAAGCTTGACAGGGGAACCACCAGCGATCGGGATCGAATAAATATCGGTCTTCTCGATTTGGTAATAGGGTTCGTCAACACGATCCGACGCAAAGTAAAGCTGCGAGGCATCCCTGGACCAGATGACGTTACCTTCCGAGTAGTGACCTGTGGTGAGTTGCTTTGGCGTGACTTTGTCATCGGCATTGCGCGGCGCTGTCACGATCCAAATATGCTGCGGGTGTTTTGAATCGAGGTAACCGGCGCCATTGAAGCGGTACACCGCGCGCGTTATCACGCGCACATCGCTCTCTCGTTTGTCCACTGGCTTCTTCACTTCGGGTGTACTCGGGGACGGCGAAGCCGCAGCCTGCGGCGGCACAGACGGCGGTGGCGTTGGTTGTCCCTCCTTTTGTTTCGTGAGATCCTCAGCGTTTGCACTGTTCACAAAAGCTATTGTTCTGCCGTCTGGCGACCACTGCGGTTGGCCGGCGCCCAGCGCGATGCTGGTAAACTGAAACGAGTCGCCGCCAGCTAACGGCAACATGAAGAGTTGCGGCAAGTCGGGCCGCCCATCTTTCTCATTAACGCGAACAAAGGCTAAATATTTTCCGTCCGGAGACCAGCGTGGCGAAGAATCACGCGGTCCAGTGGTCAGTTGATGCGTTTCGCCATTGCCGGGTGAAACCGTCCAGATAGCCGTGTTGTAACCATCTTTCTTTTCGTTGACTGTCACGCGAACGAATGCCATGCGCGACCCATCCGGCGAGATTTGCGGATCACCGACCCAAACGAAATTGAACAGGTCGTTTTCAGTAATGTTGCGCTTCTGAGCGACAACTGGGTTAACAAGAAATAGCAGGGCGAGAAAGAGAAGCAAAAAACGAGAGCGCATGAGATG
>JBDUCB010000075.1:0-13521 GCA_040003695.1 bacterium | reverse complement strand
TTTGAGGGGCGTGTGAGGTAACTCGTGGGGGTTCGAGTCCCCCCTTCGGCACCAACACTGATTAAGAGACCGCACATTGTGTGCGGTCTTTGTGTTAGTTGGGCCAATCAGTTACTAATTGAATCTATAACCTCCGTCGGCGACTGATACATTTGTCAAGAGAATCTTGAACCACTACACTGGCGGTTCGAAAGAGCTACCAACTTCCCTAAGATCGTTAACGCATAGTTGTTGAGCGAGATTCCGAAGACTACAACTCTGTTACGACTAATGCGTTACGAGTATTGAACCATCGGTCAGCAGATCACCTTACTACCACGTAGGGATCTGCCACTGTCGGAGAGGCCAGGATGCATAGGATATTCTCAGTAGTCCCACCGCCGCCTAAATTCAATCCTGTCAGGGAGGCGATAGAAAGAGCTAATGAACTCAGCGAAAAACAGATCGCTACCACGCTCGGTTATTTCGCCACCATGCCCGCTTCGACCGCGATCATTGCCAATCCAGTTTTGCACCAAACTCCAGTTGACTGTAACGGGACGACAATCACCCTGGAGATTCGTTCTTTTACAATTCGAGGCATCGTTCAGGAAGCCGAAATCGTGGAGGGAAAAGCCGGCCCGCTCGATGTCATATTCGCTGGACTCTTTGGACAACGTCCGGACGCTTTGGATGAATCGGCCAAACAAGAACTGGCAGCGTTGATTGATGAGAAGTTCTTTGGACGTTTCGCTTCTGAAGCCCAGCCAACGGCCGCAGAAGAATCTGTAATCGAGCAGGTTGCGAGATTTGTTAAAGAGTTTCCGGGGTTAGGTCCGGAAATCGCCATGCAACAATTGGCGGTGCGGAAAAAGGCTCTTCTATCGCAGCATGGAGCCAAGAAATATGGGGTGAACGACGAGCGTGATCCGCTGTCATTGCTCACCGAAATGATTACGGTTCATCTGGAAAACGTTGCCGCCGGAACTGTCTCCGCTTACATGAATCACATTCTGCGGAAGAACCCGCAAACGAGTGCTAAAGATCTCGCGACGGTTACCCGTAAATTCATCGAAGAAGAAAAAGCGCATGGCAGGAGCGCCTTTCAAGTTTCCTACAGTTTGATCCTGGGCCACCATGCCAACGAGTCGGAGTGCCTCAGCATGGAAAGAATGGGAACGATTCAAATTCATCATGGCTCAGCAGGATCGAATATGGTCGCTCGGTATATGGCGACCTTGCATGCGCTCTCAGTATCGGATCTTTTTACCGCCTGCCAAATGGCGATGGATGGAACGCGCCATTTTGGCGCCATCCACGACATGTCGAATTTTGTCCAGGAGCTTGAGCCGTTCAACATTGAGCGACGTGCCGATAGAATTCGCGAGAAGATGTTGAGCGGAGGGTTGCCAACCTTCGGCCATCCCGAGATCTCCGCCGCCGGTAGAGGCAATCACGTGCAACAGGATCCGCGGCCGGCAATCTACATTGATCCTGTGTTTAGAGCGATTGATGCCGGACAACTCACAATCTCGCCGGTTCAGCATCAACGGCTTTCGATTGCGCGCCAAATATATCTGACTGCTTTCGTGAATGGCGTGCTCAAGCCAGAGAGAGAGGATGAGCCGCCGCTACGCTTAACTCCCAATACAGACTTCGGCGCCTGGTGCGTGCAGGAAGCCCTCGGTATTGAAGAGATCGATCGCACGCTGCTGACTTATATCTTTAGAGGATTCGGGTGGATGATGGATGCTCGCGAACAGGTGCAGCAAAAAATGATCCGCCCCGTTGTTCCTCCGGATCCCGCAATCGTCCCTAAGTCGAGTGATGATCCGACCATACCTAATCTGGTGGCGAAAGTTCATCAACGACTAATCAAGGATGATCCTTTCAAGCCCACTCAGGCTTAACTCAACATTTCAGTTCAGCTTTATGGTTAGTTTAGAGGCGGGCGTTGCCCGCCGTCTGAAATTGTTGCCCCACCTGGATTAAATCGTGCGTTAGCACGACCCAGTAACAAGCGTGCTCGATCCAACAGAAGTAATTTCACAATGCTCGCGCTATCGCCGGCCGCCTAGTAGTGACCTATTTGGAAATCTCTGTGCGTACTCTGTGTTCTCTGTGCCTCTGTGGTGAGTCTTTTGCGTGCAGTTAAGTTCACCACAGAGACACCGAGCACACAAAGGTGGCACAGAGAAACTGAAACTAGGGCACTACCCGCCGCCCTAAATCTATTGACGGCGGCGGGGAACGGGACCACACTGTAATTGTTCCGCCCAGACAACCAACCAAAGAAAGCAAAGGAGACGACATGCCTTCCATAACAGGATCTTTTTCTGGAAAAATTACGAAGCAGTCCGCACTGCCACTTAACGACCAACCCAACCACGATCTGAGCATCGCCGAGGTTAGCGGCACGCAGAAATCGCCCGATCCGCTTTGGGAAAACGCGAGTATTACCTACTGGGGCGTTACCGACTTGCTCGACGGCAAGGGCACGCAGCGCGGTTACTACAACAACGTCCACACTGATAAGGGCCGCGACTGGGGAACGTTCGAGGCCAAGGTCACCACGGCCGGCGGGATGACCGTTGAGGGTACTTGGAAATTCGCTGGCGGCGATGGCGAGTACCGCGGCATCACTGGCGGCGGCACGTTCAAGACGGTGATGAAATCGGAGACTGAACTCGAGGCCACTTGGGACGGCAACTACGAACTAGCCAAAGCGCAGACGCGCTGAGCAACAACAAAGCATTGGCGAAACTGAAACGTTCGAACCCTCCTCACCTTGCAGTCTTCTGTTTGGTTGACAACCAAGTACCTCACCCCTTGGCCACAGTTGAGAGTTCGAGAATGGCAATGTGTCTACCGGCCAGGTTCTGTTGATAGCGAATGTTCTGGTCGGAAGTGATGAATAGATCGAACTCGGCTTCAGCTCGTTTGGAGTAGATCGCCGTTTCTTATTCCACTCCACCCGTTGGCTTGGACACTCGCACATGAGTGATCGGTTAGTAGCCTGTGCATCGGCCACGGCACGCACTCGTCCAGCAGGATTCTCATGTGACGGGAAAGAGCAAGGCCTGCTCAGAACATTCCAACACCTGACGGACCAGGTCGCGGCTCACAGAAGGAAAGCACTCCAGGAATTCTTCCACTGAGTAATCGTTCTCTAAGTATTCGAAAAGAGTTTTCACTGGCACGCGCGTGCCTTTGAACACCGGCGCGCCGCCGAGGATCTCAGGGTCGATCGTGATGAGGTCGTTAGCTTTCATGAACGCAGTTTAGTCGAAATTAGGCAGCAACGTAAATGTTCAATCTGCCGCCCGCATTCGCGGGCTCAACGTCGTTTGGGGTCTTCTTACTTGGTTCCGCTGCGCTCCACCCCAGGCTTTATGCTATCGCCCGCCGCGGGCTATTGGAATTAATTTCCCAATGATCCGGGGGTGGCGTCCCGATTCGTCGGGACTTGCCCCTCGGCTACTATCTATCACGGCTACGCCGTGAAATCACTCGACTCAAATCCGTTCCGCCTCCTCTCACGGCAACGCCGTGAAATCGATCGGGATAAAGGCAGATTTCATCTTTGGCCCAGTGAGTAAGCAAGCATCCGATTTCCGGAAGATACAAACATTAATCCCAGCGGTTCGTCTGTAATAAAGCGTTCATCGAGATCGCGCAACCTGATCTCACGATCGGTTTCGCCATTGTTGATGTTCACGCCCGCCAGACCATCGCCGTCGCGGCCCTTCAGGTCTGTGTAGAAATACATCCACTGACCACGCAAAGCAGCCAGCCGATCGCGATGCCACAAGAAGCGCGCGAGCCGCTCGAGCTGATGCGCCGGGTCGAGTCGATCCAGGAACCGCTCATCAACATCATTTGTCCGGCTGCGGACTAAATCACCTGCCGACGGGAGCGTTGGAGTTCCGGGGATTGTGGGAAGCGAAGACATGTTAGAGCTGGTTGGTAATCGTCCCGGTACGCGCGCAAGCAGGCCGAAGGTGCGGAACCGGGATGCTGCATAGCGTGTCGCGTAGTTACGAGCTGAACCAGTTGCCAGCGCCTGCAAATTGGAAACGGAAGTTCGTGCGACCAAGCCTGACCAACTCAAGCTGCTGGCAACTCGCGCGATTTGTATTCCGCGAAAAGCAGTCGAGGCCGTTCCTCCATAACGGAAATACAGCGATGCCGCACGCGCAGCCACTGCCGCAATGGTTCGCAGAATGCCGCGGCCCGGCGGCGTGTGACGCGCGCGCCAAAGTTCGCGACCGGACGATGGATCAAAAGCTGCAAGTTCGTTCTGGCCACCCACCACGACGTTGCCGCCTTCGTTTAGTAGGCCAAACGCGGCGCGCTCAACTCCATGTCGAACACGCGCACGTCGCTTGCCGTTGCCGGCATCGATGGTAATCAGATTATCGCGATCGGCAACCATGATCGTTTCCGCGTTTGGCAATACTAGATTTGTAATGCCTTTGTCAGCGCCCTTGTAACGCCAGATGACTTTGCCCTTGCGCGTGTCGATTGCGCTAACCCCGTACGGTCCACGCTCGACAATTTCGCCGTCTTTAATGCGCGTGAACTGGCCGCCCGTGCGCACATACAGCGTCTCGCCGACCAAAATCATTTCCGGGGTCAAGCCAAGATCCTTCGCTTCCCAAACCGTATCGCCGCTCTCGCGCGAAATGGCGCGAACCCGGCCATGGCTCGAAGTGTAAATAAAGCTTTCAGCAAAAATCGGATCCGCTTCAGTGAGCGCTAATCCATTTTCGTTAACACGATACTTATCGCGCAGGCGTGACTTTCCTGTTTGCGCATCGAACGACGTCAACCCTTCATAGAAGAGATACAGTCGACCCGCGGCGAACACCGGGGAGTAGTAGTTGTCTAATGTATAGTCGACCGCGTCTTTCCCATCATTGGCCCAGCGCGAGGGCATCATTTCCACTTCGCTGAGTTCACTTTTCCAAAGCTCGTCGCCCGAGCCGAGATTAAGCACATGCAAGAGTGGATGCCGTTTGAAATTATCGTCAGCGCGACCCTTCGCATCTTTGGCGAGCACAATCGCAAGCAGATTCGCTTCAGGCTCAACCGCCATTTGCATCAAGGCGCCGCGGATTTTATCGCTGCGCCAGATACGATTGCCGGTCATTATGTCGACCGCTTCGACACGCGTGCGTTCACCTTTTTCAAAACTGAGCAGAAGCAGATCCGATCCCGGCACCGGCGCCACGTCATTTTCATCAAGCTCGGCATCTTTGCGACGCCAAAGCACGTCGCCAGTTGCGCCATCCACGGCGTAAATAGATTTTTCGGTGCCAACGATCACGACACCCATGTCCGTCGTCTGATAAAAGCGCACCGTCTTATCGAGTTTTGTTGTCCAGGTCTGGGCGTGCAGGGCGGCAGCGGAGATCAAAACAATCAAGGGGAGGAGAACGTACGGAAGCAGGTAAGACTTTTTCATACTTAAAGCATAGCAAACTTTGCGGCAGCAAAGTTAAGAGAGCGCACTGAGGTTACTGATTCGGTTTGAAGTTGTAAGTTCCTCTCATTAGCCCCTGGCTTTAGCCAGGGGTTAAGGTGAGCCCAACTTTATTTCTAAACCGTTTCAACGGTTTAAGGAGTGGAAACCGTTAAAACGGTTCACTCGAAATGTTTGCCACCTCAGTCACCGCACTGAAGTGCGGTGCTAATGAGATTTCAAACTAAATCAGTACCTTACTGAGCAGATTCGGTTAACGAAACAAATCTGATATTCTAACGACCGTGGACGATGTTGCGTTTCTATGAATTGTTTCCGCTTTCCAATGTCTGCGTTCATTAACACAAAAAGCGTTAGTCGTGTAGCGAGTACGTTCTGCGCTTGTCTCTGGCTCTTGCTTGGCAGCGCTCACGCGCAATCGACGGACATTGCTACGCCTGTCCCCGTGCGCACTAACGAAGTCACGGCGACGATTGCGGCGCGGGATCTGGGCGACGCTCGACTGACGGACCACTTTTACGCCTTGACCGGAACCCCGGGAGATTTGCTGATCACAGTCGAGAGCAGAAACATGAACGGCGATGTCGATGTTTTTACTGCTGTTGGGTTGCGACCACTTTTGAAGTTTACGATCTATGCGGGTGGTTCGGCGCCGATTACGAAAAGCATTTATCTGCGACAGCGTCAGGACCTAATTCTTCGCGTCGAAGCGCGTTCTCCAAACGATGACGATGCGCTCTATCGCATTCATTTTGGCGGAGCGTTTGAGCCAATAGTCGGTGGGCCATCGCTCGCGGAAAACGAAAACACTTCTTCGCAGCCTACGGCGACAACGGAAGCGCGGCCGGTAAAAAAAGGCAGACGAGTTTCGTCGGTAGGCGCACGTATCGAAGAACCGGCTGAAGCTGAAGCCGCAGCGACGCCATCACCCGCGCTTGCCCCCGCCGCTGAAGCGACAATACCAAAGGAAGCAACAACCACAGCGCGCAACCCTCGCGGTGGCCGGCGCACGCCGCGAGGCAGTAGGCGTACCAGTTCCACTAACAAAGAGGAGCCGGCAGCCACCGCCAACGCGGGAACAGAAGCACCGGCAGCAACGCCAGCCGAAACTTCCGTAGAGCAGCCGCCAGCCGAAACTGCGCCAACCCCGAGGCAACGCGGTTCGCGTCGAAGTGCGACCGCGCGTAAGACTTTGCCACCGCCAGAGCCGGAACCAAACACTGGTCCGCGTCTCGTGATTGAGACAAACGACGGCACGCTTATCGAGCACTACATGAACACCGTGCGTCGTGTGACAGTTGAAAACGGGTTAGTTGTGATAGTGGGGAAGGATGGGAAGATTGAGCGAGTGTTGTTGGCGAATGTGGTGCGGATGTCGATCGCGCCCTGACGCTCCTATTTTGTTTTCTCACCTGATTTCAAACTAGCCAGCTTGTCGCGAAACTGGGGTAAATCCTGATTGCCTGGGTCTGCTTTTTCTAGATTGGCAATTGCTTTCTCGGCTTCTTTGGCATCGCCTTTCCGTAAATGCATGAAAGCCAAACTTGCCAGGACGCTGACGTCGCCTGGCTTCTTGGTCAGCGCCGCCTTGTACCAGGTCTCAGCCTGATCGTAATGCCCGGCTTCCATGTTTGCTTCTCCCAACATCGCCAGAACTTCGTAGTTATCAGGTTTGATCTGATTCGCTTTCAGCAGAAACTCTACCGTTTGATCATAGCGCTGCACTTGATACTCAAGCTTGGCAGCAGTCACTTGCGCGTCGAAATCCTTTGGCTCATTACGAGCTTTAGCGATGGCAGCTTGTACCTGCGCGAATACCTGTTGCGGATTCTGCTGGTCGTCGCCGCCCGCTTGAATTGGCGGATGGTCGGGCGGCAGGTTCTGGCTTGCTGAGGACGTTCCCGTCATGCCGGTTGGCCCATAGCGCTGGTTCATTGTGCTGGCAAAGATGAAACCAACAATGAAGCCCAGCAGGACGCCAATAATTGAAAACAGAAGGTTCTCTCGGTTCATTACTCGACGTCTTTCATAATGCTTTTTATTTGTTCGCGCAGTTCGGGACTGTTCGTATGTCCGTGCGCGGTGATGGCGTGTTGTGTTGCTGCTTCAATGACCTCTTCCGGCGTTCCCTCGATGCTCAGCGTACAGCCTTTCTCGCTTGGATGAAGGCGGCAATCAACAACTTTTCGTTTTTCGTCAGACATCGCAAACCTCCTAACAGTTAATGATGATGCATTCTAACTTAATGTCCGCAGTTGAATGACAACGGATATCGGTCTAATGCAGTTTGGCCCAACTCATTTCATTGGCACCGTCGCTTCAGCGCGGTGAATAAACCAACAACCGCAACCGTAAACCGTTTCCCTTTTTCAAACCCACGCAAGTCACCGGGCTGAAGCCACGGTGCTAATGAGAAAACGCGCAATCATTCAAACTGCTTGCAGCCTAAAAATAATGTGTCGCATTACTTGAACATTCATTTTGCGCCGGCCAATGACTTGGCCTGGTTGATTCTTTGCGAAATCGTTTGCGCTAATTCCGAATCATCCGGTGTCTTTGCAAGCAGCCGCTGCCAATATTCAATCGCCTTGTTGTAGTCCTTTGTTTCAAAGGCAGCGCTACCCGCGAGTTCCAACGCTTTGGCGTTATCAGGATCTATTTGCAAGGATTTCTTGATCAGTTCTTGTGGCGCGCCTTGCAGGCGTTGGCCGTTAGCCATCGCCATCACAAAGGCGTAGTCGGCCCACAAGTCGGCGTCGTCTGATTTCAGCGTCGTTGCCTTCGCATAGGCGTCGCTCGCCTCTTTATATTTTTCCATGCTGGCGTATGAGCGGCCCAGCATGGTCCAACCCTGAACATCGTTCGGATTTTGCTCTAAGCGCCTGGCAAGCTTAGCGACATTCGCTTCTATGTTCTGCTGCGTCATTTGCGAGTTAGACGGTGAACTTTCGGGCGCGGACGATTCCGCCACCGGCTGAGGTCTTCCTTGTGGAGTGGAGCGCGGATTGCCGATTTGCAGATAGAGCAGTACTGCAACCACCGGAATAGCCAGCGCAACTGCGTAAGCGGGACCACGAGCAGAACTGGATGATGATGGTTTATTTGCAGGCTGCCGGCTCCCGGAAACATCTTCAAGCATGCGCCGTTCGATTCCATCTCGATCCTGCTGATATTGATCCTTGGCGATGATGTCATTGCGCAGGTCGGCTTCGAGTTCAGCCAGTTGATCGCGATAGACGCTGATGTTTGCTTCCTTACTTTCGTCGATAGCTTTGTCGGCGTAAGCCGCAAGCAGTGGCGGCAGCACGAACGCAAGCGCGATCGCAACCATCACAGCACATGCTACCCAAAAGAGAATCACGCCGTTTCCTTTCCGCTTTCCGCAGCGAGCAGCGCTTCAGCCGTGCGGCGTTCTTCCGCCGACAGCGGAGCCTCGGCGATTAGAGCGCGGCGTTGCTTTATGTAACGAAACAGCAACAGCAGCCCGGCGAATAATAAAACAAATGGACCAAACCACAGCAAGTACGTAGTTGGATCCACCGGCGGTCGATAGAGAACAAACTTGCCATAGCGATCGGTTAAGAATGCGATAATTTCCTTGTCAGTTTTGCCGGCTTTCATTTGCTCCCGAATCTGGTTGCGCAAATCTTCCGCCAAATCAGCACGCGAATCCGCCAGCGTTTCGTTCTGACAGACGAGGCAGCGCAACTCGCGCGACAGCTTCATTACACGCGCTTCCAGCACGGGATCCGCTGCGGAAGGTTGCGCCTCTTTTGCGATGAAACCCTGCACCGGCCAAAGGAAGATAAGGCCGATGACCGCGAAACGTAAATTCTTAATTAACGGCACCATTTTTCAATCCAAGTTTCGCAGTCTCGGGGTCGGGAAGGGTGGCTTACCCCCGCCGATTGAATGACTATTTAGCCAGCGGGGGCAAGCCCCCTTCCTAAACCTGTGAGCTTTGCTTTTTTGAATCATCATTGGTATGTGACCGCCGATATGGCTTTACTTGTTCAAGCGCTGCGCTAGCGGAAGAATTGTGTTTTGCCATATCTCTGGAGTTACCGGACCGACCTGTTTGAAGCGAATGACTCCGTCGCGATCAATTAAATAAGTCTCGGGCGCGCCGTAGACGCCGTAATCAATGCCTACACGGCCATCGCTATCAGAAGCGCTCAACACATACGGATCGCCCAACTCCCCCAGCCACGACAAAGCATCTTCGCGACTGTCTTTGTAGTTGAGACCATATATCGGCAAGGTTCCCGAGCGGGCATACTGAAGCAACAATGGATGTTCATCGCGACAGGTGATACACCACGACGCCCAAACGTTCAGCAGCCAAACTTTGCCGCGCATGTCCTGCGCGGAAAACTTAAGCGCGGGGTCCTTCAGTTGCGCGAGCTGAAACGCCGGCGCGGGTTTATTGATTAATGGCGAAGGTACTTCATGCGGATCGTGCCGCAAACCGATCGCCAGAAAGGCAACCAGCAAAATGAAGAGCACCAGCGGAATTGCAAATTTTGTCATGATTCCTCGGCCGCAGTTGCCATTGCCGGAATCGGCGGCGTGGCCGTTGCTCTTAAGGCTTCCCGTTGTTTGCGCGCTGCTAACGCATACTTGCGATCGCTGAGCGCAAGGCCGCCACCCATCGCCATCAGCAGTGCGCCACCCCAAATCCAATCAACAAATGGTTTGTAGTAAACGCGAACGCTCCAGGCACCGCCGCTGACGGGTTCACCCAACGAAATGTAGAGATCGCGAAACAAACCCGTATCAATCGCAGTCTCTGTCATGACGTTTTCAGTGGCGATATAGGATCGCTTCTCCGGATACATGTGGTTCACAACGTTGCCGTTCTTGCTAACTTCAATGTCGGCACGCGCGGCCCGATAATTTGGACCAGGAACATTCGTGATGCCATTAAGACGAAAAGTGTAATTGCCGGCATTGACGGTGTCGCCAATATCCATGCGCACATCCTGTTCGGACTGATA
This sequence comes from bacterium, assembly GCA_040003695.1. Taxonomy (GTDB): domain Bacteria; phylum Acidobacteriota; class Blastocatellia; order Pyrinomonadales; family Pyrinomonadaceae; genus PSRF01. The sequence continues at coordinate 3,060 of JBDUCB010000075.1, read as the reverse complement.
GCCGGTAACGAGCGTCACACCAACAATAAAAACAGCCACGCCAAGATGGGCCAGGTGCATGCCATAGTAACTTCGCGTCTGCGTTCGGAGCTTTTGAAAGACAGACAGTTGTGCTGAGGTAGTCCTAACGCGTCCCCAAATATTCAAGCAGGCAGTAAAGACGATCCAGAGCGCCAGCATCAGGCCCAACGAAACCAACGGCTTCCACTGTCCCAGAACGAAGGGAAGTATCAGAGCGGTTACCACAGCGGCGAGCAACGCCCAGCGCAGTCGCACCGCCAGCTCGGGCAAGCTTGCTTTCTTCCAGCGCGCTATTGGTCCGACGCCCATTAGAAACATCGCCGGAACCATCAGCGGCACAAACACGCTATTGAAATACGGCGGACCAACCGAAAGCTTGCCCATGCCCAGCGCATCGATGATCAGCGGATAGAGCGTGCCTAACAATACTGAGCCTGCCGCGACCGTCAGCAGTACGTTGTTTGAAAGCAAGAACGATTCGCGCGAGATGAGTTCAAACTTGCCACCGAGCCCGACTTGTTTTGCGCGCCACGCGTACAGCAGCAGCGAGCCGCCGATGACGAAAACCAGGAACGCCAAAATGAAGATCCCGCGTTTGGGATCAGTTGCGAAGGCGTGAACCGAAGTCAAAACGCCTGAGCGCACCAGAAAAGTTCCCAGCAGGCTTAAGGAAAACGCGGTAATTGCGAGCAAAACTGTCCAGCTTTTGAAGCCGCCGCGCTTTTCGGTGACCGCCAGTGAATGAATCAAAGCAGTGCCGACCAGCCACGGCATGAACGACGCGTTCTCGACTGGATCCCAAAACCACCAGCCGCCCCAGCCGAGTTCGTAGTAAGCCCAAAAGCTGCCCAGCGCGATGCCGCAGGTTAGAAACATCCACGCGACCGTAGTCCATGGTCGTGACCAACGCGCCCAGGTTGCGTCGAGCCGGCCACTGATTAACGCCGATATCGCAAACGCAAAGGCGACCGAAAAACCGACGTAACCCATGTAGAGCATGGGCGGATGTGCCACCATTGCCGGATCCTGGAGCAGGGGATTGAGATCGCGGCCATCAACCGCAGCAGGAATTAAACGAGCGAATGGATTCGAGGTCGTCAGCATGAAGAGCAGAAATCCAACGCTGACAATCCCCATCACGCTCAACACGCGCGCAACCATTTCATCGGGAAGATGTTTACTGAAGAGTGAAACGGCAACGGTCCAGATGCCCAACATGAAAGCCCAAAGCAGCAACGAGCCTTCATGCGAGCCCCACGTTGCCGCAAGACGGTAGTGAAGCGGCAACTGTGAGTTGGAATTAGTAGCGACGTTGAGGACCGAGAAGTCGTTAGTGATAAATGAATAGCCGAGACAGCAGAAGGCGATGGCCACGAAAATAAATTGCGCCTGGCCCGCTGGTGCAGCAACCGCAATCCAGGATCGATTGCCACGCGCCGCGCCAATCAAAGGCAGCGTCGCTTGCGTTAACGCCAGCAGCAGCGCGAGTATTAATGCGAACTGTCCGATCTCAGGAATCATAGATGAAAAGGTTGCTAATCGTGATAGTGGAACCGCAAAGCGATAATAATAAGATCATCTTCTTTAGCCGCATAAACCATGCGATGTTCATGCGTAATCCGCCTGACCAATACCCAGCGAGATCACCTTTCAGCGGTTCAGGTTTTCCAATGCCTTCGAAAGGCGATCTGTCGGTTTCCTTAATAAGCTGATTGATGCGTTTAATCAACTTCCGGTCTTGCTCCTGGAACCAAAGATAATCATCCCAGGCAGAATGCGTGAAGACTATTCTCATGCATCGGCCAGTTCCTTCTCATAAACCTGACCTGATCGGGCTTCGGAAATTGACTTGCGCAAATGGGCTGCATTGGCGGGATTGGCTAGCAAGTAGAACGTTTCTTGCCACGACGTAAATTCATCAAGCGAAAGCATGACGACTTCCTGACCAGATTTCGAGGACAGGACGATTGGTTCGGCGTCCGCAATCACGCGCTTAACCAATCCCTCAAGGTCTTTTTTCGCTTCGTCCAAACTTACGGTAGTCATAATTACTCCTGATTCATTATCCCCTATTATGTCATTCCGAGCGAGCGGTCGAATGTCACTTTTCAACCACCGTCTTTGCCGCTTCTCGTTCTTGCTTCGCCGCATCTATCGCCTGGCCCGCTTGCGGCGGCATGTAGTTTTCGTCATGCTTCGCCAGCACTTGATCCGCGTAGAACACACCGTCAGTTCCCACATGTCCCTGGGCCACGCATCCACGCCCTTCCTTGAACAGGTCGGGAAGAATCCCTTTGTACACAACGGGAATGCTCTTGGCAGTGTCTGTTACTACGAAGCGCGTTGTCAGTCCATCGTTATCGCGATTGAGCGAGCCTTTTTCCACCAGTCCACCAACGCGAAATGTCCGGCCGACTGGTGCTTCTTTCGCCGCAACCTGCGAAGGGCTGAAGAAGAAAACAAGATTTTGTTGGAAGGCGCTGAGCGCCAGCGCCGCAGCGATTCCCAGAACGCAAAGACCAAGCACGATAAAAGCAATTCGTCTATGACGTCGTTTCATAAATATCTCAATCGAAGTTATCTGCGATTTTGCTCTCGCAAAGTTTTCTTGCGTTTTAGCAACTGCAAGATTTCCGCGCCCAGCAGGATTAGGGTCACAACGTACGAGCCCCAAACGTAGAAGCCATAACCACCCATGTAGAAGAATCTTGACCAGTCCATAACTAAACTGCAATCGCGGCAGCGCGCACCGCGTTTTGCTCCCTCTCCAAAATGATGCAGCGAACCCGCACAAGCACCACTGCGACCGAATACAGCCAGCACGCCGCCAGCATGATCAGCAATGCCGCCAGCATCGGCAGGGCGATGGTTGGTTTATTCAAAATTCTAATCGTCGCGCCCTGATGCAGCGTGTTCCACCACTGCACTGAAAAATAAATGATCGGCACATTGATCACGCCAACCACTGCGAGCACAGCGCCGGCGCGATCGGCCCGGCGTGGCTCGTCAATGGCTGCTTGCAGCGTGATGAATCCGATA
>JBDUCB010000159.1:0-13535 GCA_040003695.1 bacterium | reverse complement strand
GTTTCGATCGCGACCAACCGCACGACACGCGCTCGGCCGCGAAGACGTTTGCCTCGGTCATGCTGGGGGCGGCAATGAAGCGCGGCGTGCACATTTCGGCCGAGACACGCGTTTACGATTTGCTAGCCGGTCTGGGGACGTTCGCAAACCCCGATCCAAGGAAGTCGCAAATCACCCTGGCCCATTTAATGACTCACACCTCGGGTCTCGCCTGTGATGACAACGATAACGACTCGCCGGGGAACGAAGGCACAATGCAATCACAGAAACAGCAGCCGGATTGGTGGAAGTATACGCTCGACTTACCAGTGGCCCACGATCCGGGAACCCGTTATGCCTACTGCTCGGCGAACATGAACCTCGTTGGTGGCGCGCTGACGACCGCAACCCACACATGGCTGCCTGAGTTGTTCGAGAGCACGGTGGCGCGCCCGCTCCAGTTTGGTACCTACTATTGGAACCTGATGCCGACTGGTGAAGGCTATCAGGGCGGTGGCGCTTTCCTGCGTCCGCGGGATTTTTTGAAGGTCGGGCAGGTCTACTTCGATGGTGGCGCTTGGCATGGACGCCGAATCGTCAACTCGTCATGGGTGAGAGATTCTACCGTGTCACGCGTGCACATCTCGCCCGCGACCACTGGACTAACCCCTCAAGACTTTCCCAACTTCTATGGCGAGGCGGATGACGGCTATGCCTGGCATCTATCGCAGCCTAAGGTGGGCCAGCGCAACTATCGCGATTACGCTGCGACCGGCAACGGCGGCCAACTCCTGATCGTAGTTCCGGAATTTGATTTGGTGGTTGTTTTCACTGGTGGCAATTACATGCAAGGCGGCATCTGGAGCCGCTGGCGAGACAAGATCGTCCCAGAGGAGATCATTCCAGCCATCCACCGCTGATGGCTCAGCGCTTGGACAGCTCATGATCGCAAATGGCCCACCAGTTAAGCGATGGGCCATTTCGTTTGTTCACTGATCGGGACGTGTCACGCGTGTTTGTCCTGTCACCCGTGAACTGACACCTGTTCCCGCCTTTTCTATTCGCGTCTATCCGCGGAAATCTGCGGCTAAGTTATTTACTGTACGCCGAAGATCTGCCCCAGAATGGAAGCAGCATTGTTGCTGCGTCTATTGCTACGGTTTCGCGAGTACTGCCGATAGCCGGCGTCGTAACCGCGAACGAACCCTTCGCGATAGGCCTGCGTCGAGGCGCGCTGATAGTAGCGTGATCGCTCCGGACTATAAGCCTTGTTACGCCGTCCATCGTCCGCACCAGTGTTGACACCTTGTTGGTAACCGCTGTTGAGTTCCTGATTGTTGTTCTAACCACCATTCGGGTAGTAGCCACCGTTTCCGTTATTAGCAGAGTATTGTCGATAACCTTCATCATAGCCGCGCACGAAGCCCTCGCGAAAAGCCTGGGTTGAAGCGTCTCGATAATAACGCGAGCGTTGCGGGCTATAGCTCTGGCGACGTTGCGCATCGCTAGCTCCCGTGTTCACGCCATATTGGTAACCCTGCTGTAGCTGCTGGTTGTTGTAGCCACCGTAGCTGCGATTGCTCCACTGAGCGTTGGTCGTCGTGCTCGCTGTGGCAATCATTCCGAAAACGAACGCCAGCGCTATTAGTGCGCCGCTAACTCTCTTTTTCATGTTTCTCCCCCCTCCGTTTAGAGGTTTAAAGGGCAAGCATCGTGCCGCCATTTTCATTTGAGACTTGGGAGATTACTGGCGAGATTACGAAATTATTGCCTGCAAAAGTACCCATTTCATGCAACGAATGTCGGGATTCTACACAGGCGTAAGAACGGTAACCGTGAACCGTGAACCGTAAAATCGGTGGCGGGTGGCGGGTGACGGGTGACAGGTGACAGGTGACAAGTGACGGGTGACAGGTGACAAGTGATGGGTGACAGGCGACAGGTGACAGGTGATGGGTAAATCGTAAATCGTGAACCGTGGATCGGAAAATAGAAAGAACTGTGATGGGTGACAGCTCCCGGTTGGGGTTCCGGTTCTTAGCCCCTGTCACTTGGGTTGTCGCTTCCTGCCCGTCATCCGTCACCTCTCACTCGTCACCCACCCGTCTTTCCATTTACGGTTCACGATTTCCGGTTCCCGTGTTCACGGCTTTTCTTGCCTGTCACCTAATTCGCATTGACCGAGCTTCGCCTAAGTTCTATCATCCCATCGCTTTCGATACCTTCCGCTGACGAGAGGCGAACTCTCGTCAGTCCATCACACTCTCAACCTTTCTGGAGGTAGACCATGTCAAATCTCATTATTGACAGAACGACGATCCAAAGAAGCGCGTGCCTGTGGTTTGTAGCGTTGCTTCTGCTTAGCACAAGTTGTAACCGGCAACAATCCGATCCACGCTTACCAATCCTTGAGGAGCAGACGAGGATGTTAATGATCCTGGAGGCCCAGCAGGGTTTCAAGGAACTTTTCAAGACCTCGTTTAACCCGGACAAGACCCAACTGCTCCTTGGAGCCGATCTGCAAAAATGGTTTCAGGAAAAAAAGAAGTCTTTGGATTTGGTGCCGCCGGAGATCAGAACATCCATCACAAATAATCAAGGCGCAGGGTTGCTAATCAAAGATGGGCTTCCAGGCAAGAAGGGAGGAACGTACGATGTCGTCTACCTCAGGCCGCCTCGCTTCGGCATAAGAAGATTTTTCGTAAGGCTGGATCCCGACCCCTGTGGAGATGGAAATCCGGCGACATGCGAGTTCTGTAGTGGGTGTTCCGGCGAATCTTCCCCAGGAGGCACCATAAGTACCTGTGTCTGCACGGAAACTTGCGGGGATTGTCGACCCTGTCCTGGTTGTTGATCTTTCCCGACACCCAACACCCGACACCTATTCCATGATGGACATTCGCACAGCAAAAGCCGAAGACAAAGACTCCATCCGGCGAGTCTACCTTGCGGCCGTTGGCCCAGAGTCCAGGCTGGATGAGGAATATTGCGACGAGTTAATACGATCGGAAGGCGTGATCGTCGCCGAGATAGAAAGCCACATCATCGGTTTCGGTGGCATTGATGTGAAGGCGAGAGAACAAGTGAAGTGGATCTATCTCGTTCCTGAGAATCAAGGCGCTGGTATTGGCTCCAAGATTCTCGAGCGGTTGGAAGAGATCGGATGGGAAGCCGGACTTGCTTCGTTGCGGCTACACTCGGCGGCTGGAGCCGTAGAATTCTATCAGCGGCATCGTTATAGAGAGGTAGAAGCAGCCGGACAGTTAGGCCACGATCATGAAGGCGTCGAAATGATGAAAAACCATCCGCGATGATGAGCTAAAAAACTCACCGCACACAAAACAAAGTTAGAACCCGGAGCGATAGCGACGGGGTAATGCTCCAAATTCAGTCCACTGCAATGTTCGCTCCACCCGGTCGCTATCCCGACTTGTCGGGATTCCGTATTCGTCGACCCACGATGTTGCTGCGCTGATTGAGCCTCACTCGTCATGTGACACGGTCGTTCGTGTCGGCCACACCACTATACATTCTTTAAAGGCGTGGACTATCATTACGACTTCCGTGCCCATTCGGATCAGTGGTACAGCGCGCTTTAATAAGCGCTACCTTCCCTCATGCTCACTAAACGCTCACGATTTATCAGCTTTGTGACTTGTCCTTCATGGAGAGAAGATGATCGGTCAAACGCTTTCTAACCGATATGAGATCAAGACGGAGTTGGGCCGCGGCGGAATGGGCGTGGTCTATCGCGCGCATGACCCGCTATTGAACCGTGAAGTAGCCATCAAGCTTATTCCTCCAACACTGCTGAACCCCGAAACGGAACAACGCTTCCAACGCGAAGCGCAGTTGGTGGCCCAGATGGACCATCCAGCAATCGTGCCAATCTTCGACTTTGGCAAACACGAAGGATCGCTCTTTTTTGTCATGCCGGTTGTCCAGGGAACGAACCTGCGCTGGTTCGAGCGCGAAGGCGCGCTCACGCTGGGCGAAGTTATCGACATTGGCATCCAGGTTTCCGAAGCACTCGAATACAGCCATTCACGCGGCGTAACGCACCGGGACATAAAACCGGAGAACATCATGGCGACGCGGGAGGATGGTGCTCGCGTCAGAGTTCGGATCATGGATTTCGGTCTTGCCAGGGGCGCCACTGAGAGTCGTATTACCAAGACCGGCACTATTGCCGGAACGCTCTCGTACATGAGTCCGGAACAAGTGGCGGCTAACGCAGTGGACCATCGCTCGGACATATATTCTCTCGGCACCGTTCTCTACGAGTGTCTTACTGGGGAACCGCCATTCTCAGGCGAACTTCAATCGATACTCTATCGAATAGTTCATGAGATTCCCCAGCCACCGCGCTCATTGGGTGCGGAGATCAACGAGGAGCTTGAGGAAGCCGTTCTCGCCTGCATAGCCAAGGAACCTGGAAAAAGACCACAGCGAGCAAGTGAAGTTGCTGATTCCTTAAGGCGCTGTCAAACCCGATTGCACCAGAGCGACCTCAGCAAATCAGTGGTAATGACCAAGACGTTGATGATGCCGCGTGTGGCGCTCTCTCCCTTCATCGGCCGAGAGAAGGAGCAGGCGGAGTTGCAGAAGCGACTCAATGCCGCCATTAGCGGTGAGTGCCAGTTTGTCGTGGTGTCAGGCGAGCCCGGCGTCGGTAAGACACGGTTGCTCGACGAGATAGAGAACCTCGCCAAAGCCCGCAAGCTTCTCGTCCTTCATGGCCGATCGATTGAGCAGGATGGCGCCTTCCCGTATCAAGGGTTTTGCGAAGCGATTCAGGAATACTTCCGGCTGAAGGATAGCGCCAGCTCTCCCGACAACATGTTAGAGCTGTCGGATGTGGCCCCCGATCTCGTGTCGCTGTTTCCAATGCTCACGGAGATCAGCGATATTCGCGCCGCCTCGACTGGTGACTCCAAGTTGGCCCAAGCTGGAGGATCGCTAGGCGGATCACAGGGACCCGAAAACCGCACGCAGGTTTTTGAACTACTGGCGCGAACGCTCACACGCCTGGCAGCGGGAAAGCCGCTGATTCTTTTCCTCGAAGATCTTCACGCGGCAGAGATATCCATTGAAGCATTGCAATACATCGTTCGCCGATTAGGACCAACTCCCACGCTCATTGTTGGGACGTACCGGTCAAGCGAAGTAGACAGCCGTAACCATCCGCTGCTCCGCATGCTTGAAAGTTTTCGCGGCGACCGCCGTTTTTCCGCAATCCCGCTGGGACCCTTCTCACCGGCGGAACATCGCCTGTTTCTCGAAACCCTGATTGGCGGACCTAAACTAGCCGACAACCTCGTCGAAAAACTCTATGAAGGAACTGAGGGCAACCCATTCTTCACTAAGGAACTGGTCCGCTCGCTGCTTGATTCAGGCGGCATTTCAAAGGATCAAACAGGAGCCTGGAGTCTGGGTGCTGCCACTGATCTCTCAACCGGTGATTTGCCGGCTACCATTCAACAGGCGGTTGAAAAACGTATCGAGCGCCTACCTGAAGAACTGCGGGAGATTCTGTCGATTGCTTCAGTTATCGGCAAGGCTTTTGACTTTCGCGACCTGGAAGCGCTGGCCGGTGCAAAGGATGTTGAGGATGCGATTGACCGTCTGGTAGAAGAGGGACTCCTTGAGGAAGAACGGGAGTCACGAGGTGATCGCCTGGTGTTTTCGAGTGGTGTCGTTCGTGACGTGCTGTACGGCGCAATTGCCCGCCGCAAGCGAAGGTCGTTGCACCGGAAGTATGCTGAGGAAGTGGAGAAGCGTCACGGCGGCAGACTCGAGCGAGTCTACCCACAGTTGGTCCACCACTTCTCCCAGGGTGACGTGCCCGACAAGACTGTTGAGTATGGATTGCGCATGGCTAAGGCAGCGCTCGATGCTTTCAGCCCCGAAGAGGCAGCTCGCGCCGCGAAGACAGTACTCGAGTTTCTTGATGAAGAATGGGAAGGTGATCCGGCTCTCGAAGGTGAAGCACGAATGCTCCTGGCGCAGGCTTACCGCATCGCGGGAGACGTCGATGCCGCATTAAAAGAGGCAGAGAGTGCGGGACGGATCCTGGAACGTGAGAATCAAAAGCCGCGAGCAGTCGCAGCACTCCTGCTCGCTGCCGAGACCGCCTGGCAAGCCAGAAAGGTCGAGGAGACAACGCGACTGGTGCAGCAGGTTATCGACGCTGCGCACGCGGTGGGAGACAACGATGGCCTGAGGCATGCGCTGTCTTTGGCGGCCACCCTGGCCAACCTGCGTGGAGAGTATGAGAAAGCCAACGATTACCTCGAAGAGGCAGTTTCCCTGGCTCCGGCTGCAAAGGAAACCGAACTCCAGGAAGAGATACCAAGCGGGGGCAGACTGGTCGTGGCATTGGCCACCCCGCTCGGCGATATTGATCCCGTCAACATGGAACTGGTGGAAGAGCAGGAGATTTTGGCGAACGTCTTCGAGACCTTATTGGCGACCGATCTCGAGGGCAATTTAGTTCCGGCTCTCTGCGAGAAATGGGAAGTGTCCGGAGACGGCACTTCGGTTTTCTTTACACTGCGAGAAAACGTCCGCTTCCAGAATGGTCAGGCGCTGACCGCTCAGGCTGTCAAACGTTCCTTCGAGCGGAGCATTCGTGTGGCTCGTGAGCTACCTCCGGGGCTCGCGGCAATCCGCGGCGCGGCCGAATTCGCAAGGACGGCGGGCAATGACGAGGAGCTTGTTGGAATCCTGGTCCATGCAGATTACAAATTGGAAATACAGTTGCCTGACCCACTTTCGATCTATCCTGCCCTGCTGACAGATTACAAGACCGGCATCACCCAGAGCGACGTTGCTGCTGAAAAGACCGATTCGATTCCGATTGGCACGGGTCCGTTTCGCATGGCCTCGTATAAACCTGACCGCATTGTGCTCGAGCGAAATGAAAAATACTGGAAGGGTTCTTCCGCGCATCTTGATGAGGTTGAATTTCGGGCCGGGCTAAGCGCTTCGGAGATAGCTTCAGGGTTGCGGTCCGGCTCGATTGACCTCGCACGTGATCTATCGCCCCAGGATCTTGAAGAGTTTCTTCGCGACCCTCGCTTTCGCGGCGGGTTGGTCGAGTCTCCGCGCAAGAACACTTACTTCCTGATATTCAATTCTACAAGTGGTTCAGTCGCCCAGAATCTCGACCTTCGTCGAGCACTCTCCGGCGTAGTGCGCACGCACGATCTGGTTTGGCAAACACTGGGGCGGTTTGCGCAGCCTGCCGTCTGCCTGATTCCGCCCGGGATGCTTGGGTATGATCCGGGCAGGCGGCGCCAAACACTCACTCGCGACGAGGCCTCATCCATGCTGCGCTCAGCCGGCATCAGCGATCAAATCAAGCTCAGGGCAGCCGCACATCCTTTGTTTTTGGATCGATATGAATCGCTACTGACAACTCTGCTCTCAATCTGGTCGGAGCTCGGTGTGAAAGTTGAGGTCGCGACACCCACGATGGCCTCTTACCTGGAATCTTTCCAGAGTAGCGCGGGAATAGATGTGTTCATCGGCAGATGGAATGCTGACTATGATGACCCGGACGACTTTACCTATGGTCTCTTCCATTCACGTGTGGGTCTATACCGCACTTACATCTCCTCGGCCGAAGGGGATCAGATACTGGAAGAGGCGCGTACCGAAAGCCGTCCCGGTGTCAGGGCATCATTTTATCGGAAGTACGAAAGTTTTTTGCAGGAATCAGGAATCGTGTTACCGCTGTTTCACGATGTCGATTATCGCCTTGCCAACTCAAAGGTTCGCGGGCTTACCCTTCATGGCAGCGCTCCATATGTTAACTATGCCGAGATAGGCAAGTTGGAATCGGCGGCCAAAGCGACCGACACCCTCCGGGCTGGCAGTGGCACGATTGAAGTCCCGATAACAGGCACACTTAACCACATCGATCCCTCCCTGGCGGGCACCGTAGAAGATTCAGAGGTGCTGCCGAGCATTTTTGAAACCCTGACTCGCGATGTCGGTGGCGCTCGGATCGTTCCCTGGCTGGCTACAGATTTCACGGCTGAACAGGGAGGCAAGAGATATCGTTTCCGCCTCCGGGATGATGTCCGCTTCCATGATGGACGCAAACTGACCGCGCGCGATGTGCGCTACTCGTTTGAAAGGCTGCTGCTGAAACCGGAAAGTTTCGGCCGCTTCTTCTATGCACCCATTCGCGGCGCTAAGACGCTCCTGAACGGTGAGGCTTCCGACCTTGCCGGCTTTCGCATTCACTCGGCCAATGAGTTTACGATCGAGCTCGATGAGCCGGTCTCATTCTTCCCGGCGCTCATTTCTTATCACGCAGCGGCCATCGTCCCTGAAGGCAGTGACAAGTTCGGGGCAAGCTGGCAAGAGGGTAGCGTGGGAACCGGCCCTTTTCGCGTTTTAAAGTTTGAGCCAGGCGTGCGCCTTGAGCTCGAACGAAATAGAAACTACTGGCGCAGTGGCTATCCGAGAATTGAAAGACTCAATTTCAATTTCGGTGTCGCCCCGGCGGACATCCTCTCTCAGTTCCGCGCCGGTCGATTTTCGATGGCGTCCGATCTGTTGCCTGCGGACGCAGAGGCGCTGCGGCGCGATCCTGAGTTTGCCTCCGGTTATCACGAGATCCCGAACCTCATAACCTACTACGCGGCATTCAACTGTCAACGCGGACCACTACAGGACAAACGCTTGCGCCAGACGCTGGCGCAGTCAATCGACGTAGCGAGCGTGGTGCGTCAGACCCTGGGACGACTGGCGGTCCCAGCCCAGGGACTCATACCGCCTGGACTACTTGGTCATGATTCTGCATACACGCCGAGAATGCCTGTTCCATCTACATCGGCGTCCGAACATCCAGACGTGAAAGTCGAATTGACTGCTGCCGTAAACCCGGTGTTTTTTGGAGAATATTCTGCCCTCGCGCGTGAGATCTCGCGCTCGGTCAGCGATCACCAGATAAAATTTCGCACCGTGAATAAGACCATGGAAGAATTGCAGGAGGCGCTGTTACAGGGTTCCGTCGACGTGGTGTTGGGACGCTGGGGCGCGGATTATCCTGATGCCGACACCTTCGCAAACATCCTGAGTACCAGGAATGGATTGTTAGGAAAACTGTGTGGCTCAGCCGAAGTTGACCGTCTGATAGCACGGGGACGATTAGAAACATCTCCGGCGGCCAGGCACGGTATCTATCGACAGGTGGAAGAAATCATCGCGCGGGACAGACTACTGCTTCCTCTCTTTCACGAGCAGACTTACCGCTTTGCCCGACCGGAAGTCGAGGGTCTCTCACTGTCCTACGGCGCCATCGTTGTTGACTATGCCAGCCTGCGGATCCACGGTTAGAGAACCTGGAAGTAGGCAGCGCTCGCTCGACTCAACACAGGATTTTGATACCTGACATCTGAAGTCATGAAGTCAGTACCACCTCGGGTTAGCGGGTGGGTTTTTTCCTTTCTTTGGCTGTCACAACCGTGAATCGTAAATCGTGAATCGTAAATGGTAAGAAGGGTGACGGGTGAAAGCAGTGAATCGTGAGTCGTAAATCGACGAACCGTTGAAGCGGTCACAGTGGCGGAATGAGGTCAGTACCACCGCGCGGTAGCGGGTGGGTTCTTTTCTTTCTTTGGCTGTCACAACCGGTTCGGCAAGTCAGAATCCTTGCCGCGCACCGCAGGGCCAAGCCCGCATCCGCGAAGATTACTGATTACTGCTTACTGCTTACTGCCTACTCACCTGTCACTGTTCACCATTTACGATTCGCCTTGGCTCACCGCGCAAACCGTGATACAAAGCGCACGTCAGCTCTTGAGTTCACTGGAGACTATAGACTCTCGACTCCAGTTGCCGCGCAATCTTTCCAACTCAAACCACAAAGAAGGATGCGAAACCTCAGACTGCGGCTTTACCGCAAAGGAGACCCCCATGAAAAGATCAATTCTCGTAGCCTCGCTTTTAGTTTCACTTGTATTTGTATCAGTGCCCCTGGCAACAAATGCTCAAGGCTCTCGGCTAACGTTATTTCTCTACGCTGCGAAATTTGTTTGCGGGAAGGCGGACGAAAAGATCGCTTCTCCGGGCCAATACTTCACTGCCATCAACGTCCATAACGCCTCGCCCACTACGAAAGCAATCTACATTAAGAGGTTCGCCATCGCTCTGCCCGAGGAAAAGCCAGGCAAGATTTCAGAGTTCGCCCGCGGCACGCTTGGACCCGACGAGGCGATGCTGATCGACTGCGAGAACATCTATCGACACACTGGCGTTCCGTCAGGTCAGTTCCTCGAAGGCTATGCTCTGCTTTATGCGCTCTCGGAGCTGGACGTAGTCTCGGTGTATACGGCCGGACACAGCGAAGTGGAGACTTTGCATACCGAGCGCGTGCCGGCCCGCAGGTTCCCCATCGGACGTACCGCCGCCATCTCTCGCCGCATGCTGGAACAACAGTAACCAGAGAGTAAGCAGCGGCTTAGCCGACGGGTAACAGGTGACAGGTGACAGGTGACGGGTGACAGGAAAAAGAAAGAGAATTTAGCCGCAGCTTTTTTCGCGTAAACGCGGATAAGAACCAACAAAACACCCACACGAATTAAGATGTCCCTGCGCGCCGTATTGCTTGTTACTTGTCACCTGTTACTTGTCACTATTCTTATCCATTCACGATTCCCGGTTCCCGGTTCACGGCTTTTGTCTACGACCACGCAGCTCGTATCAGGTCTTATGAAATTGTTGCAGACCCCTCGCGGCCAGCGCCCGCATGACGCGGGATTGAGTCCGCCCCGGCGTTGACGTTGTACGGCAATGCCGTATAATGCTCTTGTGCATAGCTTCATTGAAACGAAGCTCTTCTCCCGGCTGGTTGCGCAATACCTGACCGACGAGGAGTATGGGAACCTCCAGCACGCTCTAATCAAAGATTCTGCCGCCGGGTGATCTCATTCCGGGTTCAGGTGGCGTGCGCAAGTTGCGCTGGAGCATAGCTGGTCGCGGCAAGCGGGGTGGTATTCGAGTTATCTACTATGCACGCACTCGTCAGGGTCAAATATGGATGCTGACCCTCTACGCAAAAAACGTGACGGAAATATTTCTGCCCACGTGCTGCGAAAAATTAAGGAAGAGATCGATGGCTAAAGCAAAACGCAATATTGGAATGGAAATTCTCGAGGGCATTCGCGAGATCAAGCGCGGAGAGCATGGTCGAGTAGTCACTGTGCCGTCTGTAAGCGCCGTGCGTGAAAGCACTGGCCTTTCTCAGTCACAGTTCGCGGAGTTGCTGGGTGTGTCGGTACGCACGCTACAGGAATGGGAACAAGGGCGTCGAGCGCCATCGGGCGCTGCGCGTACGCTGCTCCGCATTGTCGCTAAGAACCCTCGCATCTTGCGGGACGTAGCATAGCGCGCCTCACAGATCTTCGCCTGTAAACGTTCCGCCTCGTGATCGCCCTCTGCTCTTACCATTTGCGACTTACTATTCACGGTCTTGTCAGGCGTCCTGACGCGGACTTGATAGTGCCCAATCGTCTACCCACCCGCTACCGCGGTGTGGTACTGACCTCATGACACTCCGAAGCGCCGCGTCATTCCCATTCGTCCGCTGCGCGGACTGATTAGCCGTTCACTTTGCGCACGATCCCCTTAATGACTCAGCGCGGTATTTGAGTCCGCCCGGCGGACGTCCGAAAAGAGCCCAGCCCTTCAGTGTCATGAGGTCAGTACCACACCGCGGTAGCCGGTGGGTGTTAGCCAATCACATTAGTGACGAACTAATGAGTCTGCGTAGCGACGACTGAGGTCTATGGTCATTCGTCCGAAGCGATTTACGATTTACTGTTAACGATTTACGATTCCATGATGGACATTCGAATAGCTAAGGCCGAAGACAAAGATTCCATCCGACGAGTCTACCTCGCTGCCGTTGGACCAGACTCCAGGCTGGATGAGGAATATTGCGACGAGTTAATACGATCGGGAGGCGTGATCGTCGCCCAAACAGAAGATCGCATCATTGGCTTCGGTGGCATTGATGTGCAGGCGACGGAACAGGTGAAGTGGATCTATCTCGCTCCTGCAAATCAAGGCGCTGGTATCGGATCGAAGATTCTCGCGCGCCTGGAAGCGATCGGATGGGAAGCGGGGCTTGCCTCGTTGCGATTACACTCGGCGCCTGGCGCCGTAGAATTCTATCGGCAGCATGGTTATCGACCCGTTGAACCAACAGAGCAATTAGTCCACGATCATGAAGGCGTCGAAATGGTGAAAGACCAGCCGCGGTGATGTGACGTGCCGTTCGCTCTCCACGTTTCAATTCCACTATAATCGCTTTTCTCCGTTCCGATTGGGGTAAACTGTCTCGTGATTTATGAATGGGATCCGAAGAAAGCGAAGGCGAACTTACGCCGGCACCACGTATCATTCGATGAAGCGGCAAGCGTCTTTCTCGATCCGCTGGCGGTCACTTTTCCTGATCCCGATCATTCTGACGAAGAGCTTAGAGAAATCACGATTGGGTATTCGGGAACGCAAAGAGTAATCTTTGTCTCGCACACGCGACGAGGAGATCGCACCCGGCTTATAGGTGCGCGCAGAGCGACAAAAAGGGAGCGCAAGCAATATGAAGAAACCATCGACGAAAAGTAATAATGATGACTTGAGGCCAGAGTATGACCTCTCGAAACTGAAAGGCGGCGTTCGTGGCAAGTACTACCGCGAAGCCACTGCGGGCACCAACCTGGTCCTGATTGAACCAGAGTTGGCGAATGTGTTTCCCGACACTGAATCTGTTAACCGCGCGCTTCGTCTGCTTGCCGATACCGCAGAGTCAGCCACAGCAAAGAAGGGTGTTCGTAGGAAAGCTTCAAAGGGCAAGCTCAAACGTAGCGCTTGATGGCCTCTTCATCCTTAGCTCTTTCCTCTTGGCCCTTTGCTCGTAACATTCACGATTCACGATTCACGATTTACGATTCACCCGTCACCTGTCACCTGCTTTAACTATTTACGATTGACGATTCACGACTTATGCCGCCTTCTTGAACCCAAGTTTTGCGTGTACGCCCAGAGAGGCCAGGACGCGCAGCATGAGATCGGCGGAAATATCTTGAGTGTTTCGATTGAGGATTGCAGTGATTCGAGTTCGCGATGTGCGGGCCAGCTTAGCGACCTGTGAATGGGTTAGCCCTCGTTTGTTCACGACTTCAATAATCTTATCGTTCAGATCACTTCGGATTTCGATCTCGAGTCCATTGGCCGGCGTTAGTCCGAGAGCTTTCGCAAGTTCCCTTGCGTTACGCGCAACTACTGGTTTCGCTTTCTTCATAGCATCTCCTTGAGTCGCCTTTGCGCTAAACCAATCTCATGCAGTGGCGTCTTTGCGGTCTTTTTCTCAAACGCGTGAAAAATGAGAACTGCGTTAGCAAGCTTTGTGAAATAGAAAGCGCGGTACGCGCCCGTGCGATCCTTCATGCGAAGTTCTTCGACGCCCGGCGCCACAACGGTCATCGGACGCGATAAAGGCAGCGAAAGTTTCCTACCTTTCTGCAAATCAAAGATCGCCT
>JBDUCB010000326.1:0-4003 GCA_040003695.1 bacterium | reverse complement strand
AACGTTAAGATTAGTGGGGTATTTAATTTTGGCTCTCCCTCATTCAGACTTCTCGTTGAAATCAAAAACACTTCTCAATACGGAACCATCACGAATATCGGCTTCTTTATCAAGACGGTACGTAAGCCCACTTGGGGATCCAAAGTAGATCATCCTGGAGAGTTAACACGACCGGGAACTTACACTTTTAGAGCGTCGGACCTCGAAATCCAAACCCGAGATTTCAAAGTAATATCTTCCTTTGGCTTTATGACTGGTACAGAGAGTTCCGTGTCCAGCACCTTTTTAAAGGGATCTGTGGGTGGTGGGATACCGCCGGGCGGCGCAACTCGATTTTCGATTGCGGGCGACGGCTTCTTAGGAGATGTATCAATTCCGCAAGTTGAGCTCGGAACGATTTTAAGATTTCAAGGAATTGGGGCGGGTGATTTGACGGACATTGCGCTGTTTCCGGATCTCGATCTGTTGGTTTCCAACCTTGATCAAATATATCAAATATCCAAAACGAACAAATGAACAGTTGCATCATTAATGGCAGCCTTATCCGAGCTTAGGGAGGGGCGCTACCCCGACGGTTTTCGTCAACAAATAAAGCCTCCGGCGTACCGGATGAGCGACGTTGCGCCAGCGTGATAGGGACCGCTGTTGCACAATCTCAAATCCTGCCGCTTGAAACGTTTTTTGCCATTCGTCCTCATTGCGAAAAGTGCATTCGCCGGTGCGGTTGCGCCACTGGCGATTATGAATGCCGCAGATAAACCGGTCCCACCGCGTCGCGGGAATGTCTTCGTAAACAACGACTGCTCCATCATCTCGCAGCACGCGCCGCAACTCACCGAAAATGGAAACGACATCCTGCGCATGATGCAGCACGTAGCAGAAGAGCACTGCCTCGAATGAATGATCGGGCGCGGGGAAGCGCCGGCCGTCAAACCAGCGAAAATTTATCGGCGCCTCGGGTCTTCGAGCGACGTCGATACCCAAAACATAACTGCCGAGCAATCCGGCAAGGTGGTGCGTGATAAAGCCATTGCCGCAGCCGACGTCCAGAATTTCGTATGCGTTGGGAATAGCGCGGGCAATTTCCAGTGCCATGTCGTAGGCGCGACCGACTTTGCGACGGCGTCGTTCGCGCCGTAGTCGGCGGAGAAGACCATCACAAAGTCCGGGGTTCTGTGCAGCGATGTGAACGTCTAGCGCTGCGTGCCTTGCCGGCGCTGCATGACTTGTGGCGGATGGCGAATAAGCGGGTGACGACTGAGATATCGATAGTGGTAGTTCAAACACGCCTTCGGCTGTGCAAGCTCAGTGCCGCGCGCATTAACGCAAAAATCCATTGATAACGAATCAGAGCAAATTAACGGCGCGAGATTTTCATGACGATTGGCTGCAACAAAGCTCGGACATTCGATAAGCGCAGCAACCGATAAACCTCACTTACCGAGCCCTCGAAGTGAGACTCGGCAAAGACGATCCACGAAGTACACGAAAGTTCACAAAACATTTACTGTTACTTAGTGTGATTTAGTGGATCGTTTGCCGGTTCTTTTATATTAGGACACTATCGCCATGAGGTTACTGACCTATTTTGCAATCTCTGTGCGTCCTCTGCGTTCTCTGAGCCTCTGTGGTGATTCTTTTGCGTGCAGTCAAATTCACCACAGAGACACAGAGCACACAAAGGTGGCACAGAGAAACTGAAATTAGGCACCATACCTGCGAGGCTCAGTCGATGAGTTTGTTTCTAATTCAGTATGATACAAAAGAAAACAGAACAACGAGGTAACCCTATGATCAGACTGGCAAGTGTCCTCGTGTTGTTAGGTTTGTGCATCCTGGCGTTCGCGCAAAATGCGTCGCGTATGAAAAGTTCAACCAATTTTCCTGCGGGTTATTGGCCGCTCGCAGAGAGCCAGCCAATCATCGACAAGACGCAGGCGATTCATCTTGGGCCAGACTTGTCGCAGTTGACTGCGGGCGAACGCAAGGCGGTCGAAAAGCTGCTGGAAGTTGGAAAAATATTTCAATCGCTTTACGAAAAGCAGCGGCACCCGGAAGCGCTCTCGTCTTATCGCGACCTGGTTCAGCTTGATAAACGAATGGGCTCGACTGCGGCGACGCAGAATCTCTTGACGCTTTATCGTCTCAATCAGGGACCAATCGCGACGACATTGGAAAACAAGCGCGAGCCTTTCCTGCCTGTCGATGGCGTGCAGCCTGGAAAAAATGCCTATCCCTGGGCCGTGAAGAAAGAAGAGCTTGACGGGTTTCTAGCGGCGAATCCGGATGAGCGCGATCGCATTCTGGATTTGCGCACGGTCGTGAAACGCGCGACCAGACCAAATTTGCAGCAGGATCTTGCCGCGCTTGCAAGGTATCCGGTGCTTGATTCACTGCATCCCGGACTGAAAGCTTATCTCAAACCACGTCTTCCGAATTCGCGACAATCCCACCACGGAGACACAAAGTACACAGAGGTAGCGCAGAGACGTGCCAGGGGTGATGAGGGAAGTCCAGAGCCGGGGTTTTATGCTGTGCCATATTCCGTAGCCTTCGCCGATGAGTTGGTAAGAGCACACGGGTTACTAAATGATGCAGCAAACGCCCTGGCAAAGGACGACGACGAATTTGCGCGCTACCTGCGCAATCGCGCACGGGACTTGTTATCTGATGATTATGAATCGGGCGATGCGGCGTGGGTCACCGGTCATTTCAAAAACCTGAACGCGCAGATCGGTTCATATGAGACCTATGACGACGAACTTTATGGAGTTAAGACCTTCTTTGCTTTTAGTCTTTTGAGCACGCGGCAACGGGAAACCACTGCGCTGCGCCAGGCAATGCGTGGCCTGCAAGCGCTCGAAGATTCGCTGCCCTACGATCACCACAAAAAGATTCGCGAAGACATTCCCGTCGGCGTTTACGACGTGGTGGCGGATTTTGGACAAGCGCGCGGCGGCAATACGGCCACCATCCTGCCGAATGAGAGTTACCTCGCGAGACGTTATGGTCGCACAATCCTACTGCGCGCGAACATCATGCGCGACCAAAGCATCTTCGCGAGCACGTCGAATACGCTGGCAGCAGCAGTCGGCCAGGAGCAGGCGAAAGACCTAACTAACGAAGGCAATTTCTACCGCACGTTGTGGCATGAGGTTGGTCACTATCTCGGTGTTGACCGTACTCGAGATGATCGCGACCTCGATGATGCGTTGCAGGAAGATTCCAGCGCGCTTGAAGAGATGAAGGCGGACTTAGTCTCACTGTTTGTTGCTGAAGCGCTGCGCAAGCAGGGTTACTACACCGACGCTCAACTCAGAAGCGTTTATGCGGGCGGCATTCTGCGCGTGTTGCAGAACAATAAGCCGCGACGTGACCAGCCTTACAACACAATGCAGCTTATGCAGTGGAATTTCTTTCTCGAGAATGGACTGCTGACTTTCGATCAGTCGAGCCACACGCTTCGCATTCACTACGACAAGTACCACAGCGTGGTTGGCAACCTGCTTGCCAAGGTTTTAGAAGTCCAGTACGGCGGCGACAAGGCGGCTGCTAATCGTTTCATCGATCAGTACACAAGTTGGGACGAGAATTCGCACGGCGTGGTGGCGAAGAACATTCGCGACGCGCAGCGCTATCGTTTCCGAGTGTTTAAGTATGCGGCGCTAGGTGAGTAGTCGGAAATATCAGCCGCGGATTTTCGCGGATAAACGCCGATTCAGAAAACGATAACGGCTTCGAGCAAACGGCTTGTCTTTTCAGATTGGTTGAATCCGCGTAAATCCGCGGCTAATTTCCTTCACTTCGCGAACGCGTCGCCGCCGAGGAAATTCTGGCGCACGTAGGTGACGGTGTCATGCAGGGTCTCGCCAGGATCGCGCGGTCTGAAACCGAGTTCGCGGGAAGCTTTGGCACAGTTCAAGTACCAGAAGTACTGGGCCATTTCAACAGCGCCTGGCTCAACCGGCGAAGTCGTGTCCCATTGCTTGAAAAAAGAATCAAT
>JBDUCB010000374.1:0-4007 GCA_040003695.1 bacterium | reverse complement strand
AGTCTGTTGCGGCGGATCGGCTGGCTGTTGGGGTTGTTCGGGGCGATTTTCTGCGGCGCCAAGCGGGCCGCCTGCCTCGGTCGCAGGTTGCGCCGGCGGTCGCGTGGGGAGTTGCGGCGCGGGAGCGGCCGGCTGCTGCGGTTCACCTGGCAGCTGTGGCGATGCCGCCATTTCGGGTTGCGCCTCTTCACTCAAAGCCGCTGGTACGATGTCCAACACGACACGGTTTTCAATATCAAGATAACGTTCGACAGAGCTTCGGATCTGTTCCGGAGTAATAGAGAGGTAATGCTCGAGTTCGGAATCCATCAAGGTTGGATCGCTATCGTAGAGCGCATATTCCGCAAGTCTTTGCGCTCGATACATAGTCGACTGGCGGCCACGAACAACGTCATTGCAAAGCGAGTTGCGCAGTTTCTCCATCTCTTCCGCAAATGGACCGGACGTTTTGAGCGCGCGAACCTCGGCAAAAATCTGATCGCGAATGGTCGCGACTTCTTCGCCCGGCTTGGGCAAGGCAAAGATGTACAAGGCTGATGGACCACGACGCTCGTCGATGCCACCCTGAATAGAAACTACTGATTCGTCGCCCTTGACCAGCTTTTGGTAAAGCCGGGAGCTGTCGCCTTCGAAAAGCAAGTCTGCGGCCAGCGAAAGCGCATAGAAATCAGGTGTGCGACGCGGCGGAATTTTCCAACCAAGCACGAACGCGGGTGCGGGTGCCAGCTGGTCGTAATAGATTTCCTGGGTTCGCGCCACGTCTTCGGGTTCACTTGTATCAACGGGCGGCGGAGCAGCCTGGCTGGGAATGTCTTCAAAGTATTTATTAACCAGGGCCATCGCTTCCGCCTCTTCAAAGTCTCCAACAATCGTTAGCACGGCATTGTTGGGTGCGTAGTAAATGCGGAAAAACTCCTGCACGTCGTCGATGGTGGCGGCGTCAAGATCTTCCATGGAACCGATGGTTGAATGAGCATTGGCGGGATTCTTGAAAATCAATTCATTGATGCGCAGAAAAGCATTCACATAAGGTTGATTGTCATAACGCAATCGTTTCTCTTCCTGTACGGCGTTTCGCTGGTTATCGAGGTTTTCCTGCGTCACCTTCAGCGAGCGCATGCGATCGCTTTCAAGCCATAGAGCCAAAGGCAAGTGACTGGCAGGCAGCGTTTCAAAATAATTGGTGCGCTCGGTTGAGGTGGTGCCGTTCATGGTGCCACCCGCATTGAAGATGTATTGAAAGTGGGCCGCCTTAGGGACATTCTCCGAGCCCTGAAACATCATGTGCTCGAACAGATGCGCAAAACCTGTCCGTCCGGTCTTCTCATTGCGCGATCCGACGTCGTAATAAAGCGCAACGGAAACGACCGGAACCGCCGCGTCGGGAGACAAAATAACGCGAAGGCCGTTCTGGAGTGTGAATTGTTTGATTGGTGTTGGTGAAAGCTCGAATCTCTCGGCCACTTTAATCTCGTTTCATCCGGCAAAGTTGCGCGCTTCGGCCCGTGATGGGAAGGGGCATTGTACTTGGGGGATGATTAGGAAACTAATGCTCAGGATGGTTTCTCATTCACCATGCCTCGCAACTCCGCTCGCAACCGTTCAATTTCAGCGAGCTTCTGTTGCACTCGCTCAAAAAGCGCTGATTGCGTTTTGATGCCTTCTTCAACCAGGAAGCCCGCAGCTTCCGCACGGTTACGAAAGATTCCGGCTTGCACCAGTTGCTCGACCCTTTCCTGAGCGCTGGGGGAGATTTTTACCGCAACGACGTAATCATCCTTCGCCGAAATTGCGCGTTCGATGGTGCGACTGATGTCGCGTCCAATGGCGCTTAGTGATTCCGGAATACGCGAGGCAATGTCTCTGACTGACGAGGCAGCGCGCGATCTATCTTCGGAATCGCCTTCCGTTTCGTCGTCTCTAAGCATTAAGTCGTCGACGGTTTCAGTCGGCTTCTGCTCTTCCTTTTGATAAGGGGTGCTTTGATAAGGATTGCTCATGATTTGAGAGAACTCCTTCGACACGATTCAAACTTCGTTGATTATTACGCTTTTGATCTTGGCTAAGTTCATTTTAAGGATGCCTTCAAAGGGCCGTCAAGTTACCCCCATTACGAACAACGATAGTAGTTCAACAGTTGTCGATGCTGCCTTGGGCGGAACCAATAGATTGGCACATCCAGCAGCGACATCGATAAGCGCCATTGACTTGCTCGGCAGGTTTCCATTCGCTAATATCTGTCGCGCACGGGCGTGAGTACCGATCGACTTTCACCCGTTGACTGACTGGCGCTTCGTTCGCAGCAATCCCGAGGCTTTTCTCAAGTGAACAACAAACTCGCACCCAGGCTGATCACCCTAATCGTCGCTGCCAGCCTTTCCACTATTGTACTTGCCCAACAAAAACCGCGACCGTCTTCGACGACCAGCCCGGTAGGAAGAGCGACCGCGTCGTCGATTCGCCGCAACAACAACCGCGTGGCGCCAGACGCGACCCCTTTAATCGAAAAGGACCTGGCCGAGGCACTGGGCGTAATTGAGCGCCATTACGTCGACGGCGCAAAGCTCGATTACAACTCAGTTTTTAAGTCTTCGATTGTTGGGATGCTCCGCTCGCTGGATCCGCATTCGAATTACTACGACCGCTCGGAGTATGAAGAACTAAAAACTGATCAGCGTTCAGAATACTTTGGCATCGGCGCTTCAATTCAGAGTTATTTTTTGGGCGAGGATGGCGACACCTTCATCACTGCTACCTTTCAAAACTCGCCCGCGGCGCGCGCTGGCCTTCGCTTTGGTGACCGGATCGTCGCAGTTGATGGCGCGAAGATGACCGGCAAGCCTTCGCTCGAAGTGCGCGACAAGATTCGCGGCCCGCGCGGCTCAATTGTGAAGATAACGATCCAAAGAGCGGCTGATGAGCGACTGCAGACAGTTGAGATAACACGCGACGTGGTGCCGCAGCCATCGATTCCAGATGCTTACATGATTAAGCCCGGCGTCGGCTATATAGATATGACGCGTGGCTTCAATTATTCGACTACCGAGGAACTGCAAGACGCTCTTGACCAACTACATGCGCGCGGCATGAACTCTTTAGTGCTGGACCTGAGGAACAATCCTGGTGGTTTTCTGGACCAGGCAATCCATGTCGCTGAGGTGTTCCTGCCCGCCGGCCAACTGATTCTGACGCAAAAAGGCCGCAACGGCCTTCGCGACAATACCTATCGATCGGCTAACAATTCCGCGGATCCCGTTCCGCTGGTGATTCTGATCAACGAGAACACGGCCTCGGCTTCTGAGATTGTTGCCGGCGCAATGCAGGATCACGATCGCGCTTTGATTGTTGGCGAGACCAGCTTCGGCAAGGGCCTGGTGCAAAGCATCATTCCGCTGGATGACGGCGCGGGATTGACCCTGACTTCCGCAAAATACTACACGCCTTCAGGTCGCCTAATCCAACGAGACTACGCGGACGGCGGCTTATACGATTATTACACTCACGGCGGTTCAAATCGCAGCGCCGACAGCCTGAGGGCGAAACCGGTGGGTTCGGAAAAGAAGACAGATAGTGGGCGACTTGTCTACGGCGGCGGCGGCATAGCTCCGGATGAATCGGTGAGCGCTCGAACAGTTACCGTAGCGCAACGCCGGCTGTCGGGTGCGATTTTTGCTTTCGCGCGCGAGCTTGTAAATGGCCGCATCCCGGCGCCCGCGAATTATCGAGTGCGCGGCGCGATTAATTTTGAGCGGGAACTGAAGCCCAACGACTTCCTGGTTACCGATGCAATCGTACGCGCATTCAAAGATTTTCTGGTCGCCGATGCTTCCTTCAAAAACCTCCCAATACTCGTAGATCATAATCGCCAGTTCGTTGAGCTGCAGTTACGATTCAATCTGGTCCAGGCGGCATACGGACGCGTAATGGCCGAGCGCGTATTTGTCAGCACGGACGACAAACAGGTTGCCAGGGCGGTAGATGTTTTGCCCCGCGCGCGCGACTTGGCG
>JBDUCB010000241.1:0-4020 GCA_040003695.1 bacterium | reverse complement strand
TGATCAATAACCGGCAACCGCTCGGAGACAACTGTAACGGCAATGATATGCCATTTCGAACCGCGTTTCCGTTTCTGTCTCCATCGCAGCAGCCCCGCGCGCCTGGCACGTTAGACGACAATACAAAGAACTAATCACGCCGCGGAACCTGGATAAGCGGAAACTAACGCAACCGGTCTGCTCCTGGTCATATGACGAGTTCGACTAAAAACATTTCGAGCATCGCGCTAATTTCGGTGGGTTTCCTGGTAAGCGCTGCGTGCCGCCGGGCCCCTACCGTTTCCCAAGCGCCTTCTACTGAAATCTCTCACGCCTACTCGGACACAACCGTACCCGGCAAGGGAAACGAAACGACGATGCTCGCCGTTCGTTTCCTCGAGGACCGTGTAAGAAGTGATCCGGATGATCTGGTCGCTCTGAATAAACTCAGTAGCTATTACTTGCAACTACACCGCGAAACCGACGACGTGAAGTATCTCGACCTATCTTTGCGTGCGGCGCAAGCCTCCCTTAATGTGCTTCCGATAGACCAGAACCTCGGAGGCCTCAGCGCGCTCGCCCTCGCCGAGTTTGAGACGCACAATTTCGTGTCTGCGCGCGACCACGCAAAGGAGTTGACCGAGTATAAGCCGCAAAGCAGTTTCGCTTACCAACTTTTTGGCGATGCTTCTTTGGAGTTAGGAGACTATGACAACGCCGCCGAAGCTTACAAACAAATGGAGCGTCTTAGCCGCGGCAGTGTGGCAACTGAAACACGGCTAGCGCATTTTGAGCTACTTCGTGGTGACCTCGCCATAGCCCGCCGGCGCTACAAACTTGCCCTGGATCTGGCCTCTAGAGAGTTGACTCCTTCTGCTGAAACGATTGCCTGGTGTAATTGGCAGCTTGGAGAAGTGGATTTTGCTTCCGGGGATTTGGATGTTGCTGAAGAGCATTATCAAAAGGCGCTTGTTGTTTTTCCGGGTTATCCGCATGCGATAACTTCGCTCGCCCGCCTCCGGGTTGCCCAGGGCGACGTAAAAGGCGCGATTGCCTTGTATGAAAAGGTTGTGACCAAACGTAGCGATCCGATCGATTGTGCGGCGCTTGGCGACGTTTACAAACTTGCCGGCCGCGAACAAGATGCACAGAAGGAATATTCAACTGTACAAAAAGTAAGTCTTGCGGGCGCACTAAATACCGCTCTTTACAATCGTCACCTGGTATTGTTCTGGGCAGATCACGATATGCAGGCTGATGAGGCATACGCGAAGGCGAAGCAAGAATATAGCGTGAGACGTGACGTCTATGGAGCCGACGCTCTGGCGTGGACCGCATTCAAAGCAGGAAAGATCGATGAGGCGCGCACTGCAATGAACGACGCGCTGCGACTCGGTACGCGGGACGCGAAACTTTTCTACCATGCCGGGATGATCGAGCGCGCCGCCGGCGACATCGCTGCATCGCAAAACTACCTGCGTCGATCTCTTCAACTGAATCCACACTTCGATCCATTGCAATCTTTAGTCGCGAAAAAGGCGCTCGCTGAGTAGTCCTGCCGCACCTTTCATGAAACATTGCTGCAAACCGCCATTGCGAGTACGAAGGGAATTCCTTGCGCTGGCACGCTTAGGCGCCTTGTTTATTGTGGTCGCTAGCGGCGTTGTTACTGGACTGGCTCAAAGCAGCGGCCAAATCAAGGGAGTCGTGCGCCTAGCTTCAGGTGCGCCAGCGCCCGGAGTCGCCATAATTGTCACGAACCAGGTCACCGGCAAATGGAAACGCACGCGCAGCGGTGTAGATGGACGTTATTCCTTTTCATTATTGCCGGGCGCTTACCGTTTAAAAGTCGGTCCACCTCAGGTCGCAAAGTTTGACAAAGACAAGAACTATGGCGACTTCACAATTGCGCGAGGCGATGTGCTTGAGAATGTAATCATCGAAGCGGGCAAAGAAACACTGGTTGACATTCCATTGGATCAGGTTGAGATAAAGGAAATACCACGCTCGCCTGGCGACAAACCCACCGGCAACGCAGGCGCCGAAACCGTTAACTCAGAACCCCAGACCAATCAGGATCGACGTGAGGCTCGCGATCGCTGGCGCATTGGTTTTCCCGAATACGACCGCTACGGTGATCGTGCCGCGCGCGGTCGGGACATTCCATTCAAGCGCGGACGCTGGTGGGACCCTTACAATCAAAGCGTCTTGAAAGGCGACTATCCTATTCGCGGCAACGACCTTTTCATGATTCTTTCCGCGGTTAGCACTACGACCGTCGAGCAGCGTCGCGCGCCGACACCTTCAGACGTCAGCAGCGATGAACCTGTGAGCGGCGAGTTTTTGGACAGCCGGAACAGTTTGCTGCCAGCGAGACGGTGCAGCTCAGTCTTGAGTTATTCCGCGGCGACACTACTTTTAAGCCACGCGACTGGGCCATCAAGATCTCGCCAACCTTCAGCATCCCAAACTATTTGAACGCGCGCGAAAATGGCGTGGTCAATATTGATGTGCGTCGCGGCGCCAATCGCACCGACACGCAAATCTCACTTGAAGAAGCATTCGCGGAAGTAAAGGTTGCTGATTTGAGTTCAAACTATGATTTCGTTTCCGTGCGTGCCGGCATTCAGCCTTTTGTTTCCGACTTTCGCGGTTTCATTTTTTCCGATAACAACCTGGGACTGCGCTTTTTCGGCTCCGCTGACAACAATCGCATTCAATACAACGCTGCTTACTTCTCAATGCTTGAGAAAGACACAAACAGTGGCCTGAATCGCTTCGACACGCGGCACCAGAATGTTTACGTCGCCAACATTTTTCGCCAGGACTTTATTCGCAAGGGCTACACGATCGAAGGAAGTTTTCATTTCAATGACGATCGTCGCAGCGTTGAGTATGACCGTAATGGATTCCTGGTGCGTCCGGCATTAATCGGCGACGTGCGACCACATGCAATCAAGGTTGCGTACCTCGGCTTCAACGGCGACGGGCACATTGGACGATTGAATCTGACGCATTCCTACTACTACGCGTTTGGTCACGACGATCGCAATCCCATCGCCGGCCGCCGCGTGGATATTCGTTCAAACATGGCGGCGCTGGAGGCGTCAGTTGACAAGGATTTTCTGAGATTCAAGGGATCGTTTTTCTGGGCCCAGGGCGATGTGAATCCGACTGACGATAAGGCAACCGGCTTTGATGCCATCTTTGACGATCCAAATTTTGTTGGTGGTCAATTCTCGTACTGGAGTCGCAACGGCATTCGCCTGACTCAAACGGGGGTCGGCCTGGTCCAACCAAACAGCATTCTGCCGAGTTTGCGAAGCAGCAAAACGCAGGGTCAGGCAAACTTTGTCAATCCCGGCATCTATATTTACAACGCCGGCGTGGATGTGGAACTGACGCAGCGCATCAAGACGGTCTTCAATGTTAACTACCTGCGCTTTCATCGCACCGAGCCGCTGGAGTATGTGCTGTTTCAAAATCGTATTCGCCATGACATTGGTTGGGATTACAGTTTAGGCGTTGCTTATCGTCCGTTTCTAATTAACAACGTGACGGTTACGTTTGGCGCTTCGACGTTACAAACAGGACGCGGCTTTCGCGATATTTTCACCGACGCCTCGCGCAATTGTCCGCCGAATGTTGGTGACTTCTGTCAGCCGGACGTGATCAATCCAAGTAAGCCATTGTATTCGCTGTTCGCGCAATTGAAGCTGGTGTTTTGATGGGTACGCAGTACGCTCTTGTTAAGAGAGACCTCTCAATGAGCCATCGAAGATGGCGGCAGATTGTAGCCCCGGGCGTAAGCCCGGGGTTTAGCGAAGGGAAAAGGATAGCCCTCGAAGAGGGCGGCAGAAGATCTCTGTCGCCCCTTGCGGGGATCGGGGCTTTTAGCTACCGCGAACCCCGGGCTTACGCCCGGGGCTATATTCTTCCGCTCGCTAAGCGAGCTCATTGAATGCTTTCGGCTTTGTAGATCAGGACGACTGTGCATATTTGATGACCGTGCCCATCAAAGTAATGAGCAAGACCATAATA
>JBDUCB010000209.1:0-13745 GCA_040003695.1 bacterium | reverse complement strand
CAGGCGATCCAGAAAACTTTCGGTAGGTGCCACACCGGCCTCTTCATGACCACGGGAACGCAAGCGTCCATCAACGAATTCGGTTGTCGCCGGCTTGCCAAAGTCATGGGCCAGCGCCGCCAGCATCACGGTGACCTGTTTGGCGTAAGGCAAATCGTTGATCAGCTCGCGTGCGCCATCAATAACCAGACCTGTGTGAATAAAAACGTCGCCTTCCGGATGCCACTCTGGATCTTGCGGCACGTCGAACAGAGCTTTGATTTCGGGAGACAGTTGATCGATGACGCGCAGATTCCGCAACCATTTCAAGCCGATCGACGGCTGGCGTGAACGCAGCAGCAGCTTTTCCATTTCGCCCCATACCCGTTCCGCCGGAAGGTCTGTGACGTCGATAGCCCGGCAGAGTTCAATTGTTTCTGGCGCAATATCAAATTCAAAGCGCGCGGCAAGCTGCGCCGCTCGCAAAACGCGCAAGCTGTCTTCAGCAAACGTCTCGTTTGAAACAACCCGCAGAAGTTTGGCTTTGATATCAGCTCGTCCATTAAAAGGATCGATAATTTCCTCGGTCAGCGGATCCTGCAAGATGGCGTTGATGGTGAAATCGCGTCGTCGTGTCGCGTCTTCAATAGACATCATTGGATCGCCTTCGATGGCGAAAGCGCGATGGCCGCGGCCCGATTTGCGCTCGCGGCGCGGCAGCGAAACATCCAAATCGGCATCGAGTTTGTAAACGGTAAAAGCTTCGCCGACAACATTGACCGGGCCAGACTCGTCCAGCAATGCGCGCAGCTTCACTGGCTCTATGCCATAAACTTCCAAGTCCCAATCCGTCGGTTCGATCTTCATCAGCAAGTCGCGCACACATCCACCTACCAGCAGCGCGCGACCGCCGGCGTTGCGCACCGCCTCCGCAAGACTCATTACTTTTTTGGAGATGACGAACATGACCTCCAATGTCTCTCAAAGAGTTTAGAGTACAAGCTTCAGCTTGATCTCGTCCAAACAAAAACAACCTAAAGGTTGAACTCTAAACTGCTTGGAGGGCGTTGGACGTTGGACTTTGGACTCTGTTCATTCGTCCGCTGGTTCAACGAGGATTTGAACGCCGCGCGTTGACGGAATACAGCTAATGATTTGCGCGCGGTCGATTTTCGTGAGGTCGGTGCCGGCAGCGTGCCAAAGTTTCACCCAGAAAGTTCGCGTGTCGCCGTGAATCGCGAAGGTCGAACCGTCGTTCATCACCGCAACCGGCTCGGCCAGAACACCATCGCGCAATTCTTCCAGTAACTCAGGGATGTATTGTTTGAACTTCTCAAACTGCACCAGCACATCGCGGTCAGCGATTTCGGCAGGCGGCAACTCTACCGGCTCGTCTGACTCAAGCAGCAGGCGGGTTTCCGTTTGTTGATTTCGTTTTTTTACAACAGGCATCTTCCAAAATCAGTTTCAAGTTCCAAGTTTCAAGTTCCAAGTTTCAAGTTCCCCCAGCTTGCAGGTTTCAGGTTGCTGCGCAGAACCTGAAACTTGAAACTTGGAACTTGAAACTAACTGTTCAGTCTCTTCAGCAAATACCCTTCAAGCCCCTCGATCTTCACACGCTCTTGTTCCCAAGTATCGCGATCGCGCACTGTGACCGCCGCATCTTCCAATGATTGATGGTCCACCGTCACACAGAATGGTGTGCCGATTTCATCCTGGCGCGCGTAGAGTTTGCCGATGCCACCAGTGTCGTCATAGACCGCGCGCAACGCCGGTTGCAGTGAACGCTTAATCGATTTCGCCAGCGCCACAATTTCCGGTTTGTTCTTTGCGAGCGGTAATACCGCAGCTTTGATCGGCGCGAGTGCCGGATGCAATTTCAAAATTACGCGCGTCTCGCCCTTGTCGTTTGTCTTCTCAGTGTATGCATCCATCAACACCGCAAGCACAGTGCGGTTGACACCCGCCGCGGGTTCAATCACATATGGATAGAAACGCTCCTTCGCCGCTTCATTGAAATACGACAGATCGTCAGTCGAATCGGGGTTCAGCCGTTTCCCTTCTGCGTCCTCCGGCTTCTTGGAATGCGTGCGCAGGTCGAAGTCAGTACGATTCGCAATTCCCATTAGCTCGTCCCATTGCCTTTCCGCTTCGTCACGTTCCGGGAAGAACCGATACTGAATATCGACGGTGCGCTTGGCGTAGTGGGCCAACTCTTCTTTTGGTTGTTCATACAGACGCAGGTTATCCCCGGCGATGCCAAGATCCAGAAACCATTGCCGGCAGGCGTCGATCCACTCCTGATGCGCGGCCTCGTCTTCGCCGGGGCGCACAAAGTATTCCATCTCCATCTGTTCAAACTCGCGCGTGCGAAAGATGAAATTCCCGGGCGTCACTTCGTTTCGAAACGACTTGCCGATTTGAGCCACGCCGAAAGGTAGCTTGCGACGGCTGGTCGTCAAAACATTATTAAAGTTGATGAAGATACCCTGCGCTGTCTCGGGGCGTAAATAAACCAGAGAAGCCTCGTCATCCTCCGACGCGGCACCCACATGCGTGCGAAACATTAGATTGAACGGGCGTGGCTCAGTTAGATTGCTTGAGCCGCAGTTCGGGCACTTGCCATCGTTCAACTTATCGGCGCGGAGACGCGTCTGGCAATCGCGACAGTCAACCAATGGATCGCTGAATGTGTCTTCGTGTCCCGAGTATTTCCAAACCAGGCGATTGAGAATGATCGACGAATCCAGGCCTTCAATGTCGTCGCGCTCGTAGACCATCCAGCGCCACCACGCCTGCTTTACGTTATTACAAAGCTCGACGCCCAGCGGCCCGTAGTCCCAGGCGCTGCCGAGCCCGCCATAGATCTCGGAAGATGGAAAGACGAACCCGCGCCGCTTAGCGAGAGACACTATTGTTTCGATGTTAGGAGCTGACATAAGAAGAGCGTGAATCGTAAATCGTAAATCGTTAATAGTAAAACGCGCGGCGTGGGCCAATCAGAAAAGCGACGCTGCCAGGCACGGTCTTGAGCGTTTACGGCTCTTAACTATTTACGATTCACGATTTACGAAAAAGGGAGCGCTCAACCGGCGCTCCCTTTTCCAAGCTGAAATGTGACGATTAAGTTACCTGCTCGGCGTTTGCACGTTGACATCTATCTTCTGCGTGCCACCACCTCCGAACAGTCGACCTCTGAATGCAAACAAAACTACCACTACGATGATCACAAAGATCACCAGGACCGCGACAACGCCCGCGCTGCCGCCACCACCATCACCATCATCACCCATGAGCAGCCTCCTGTTGTGGGAGTTACAGATTCAACTTGCAAGGGGAATAAGCAATGATTACCACAGGCATTCGGCAAGGTCAATCATGAGAAAAAGAAAGGGAGACAAGCACCTTTACTTGTCTCCCTGTTGGTTAGTGGACCAGGCTGTTTTTTGAGTTAGTTAACGACGGCCTCGCCGGCGTGTGGCCCTACGGCGGGCTGGTCTGGCGGCCGCGCCTGCGGCTGGTCTAACGTCGCCTGCCTGCACCGTGGGTGTTGGTTGCGGTGGTGTCGCCCCCCGGGGAACGACCCATAGCTCGACGCAGTCTTCTTCGCGGAAGCCGCCGTTGAGAAGCACGATACGAGATTGATCGATTCCTCGCTGCGCCACCAGATAATCGCGAGCGCGTGCGGCAAGCAGATCTGCCTGACCAATGCGACTCGTTCTACCACCGTAGCCAATGATATAGGTCGTGGTTGACGGATCGTTTTGCAAGTCAACTGCTAGATTGTCGAGACGAGCCTTTTGGTCGTCGAATGAACAACTGCAGCAGACGTCAAATTGCCTTGAAGGATTCTCACGTGGCGGCGTAGGCGGAACATACGTCGTCGCCTGCGTCGTTTGGCGGCAGGCGGAATCGCCCGAGCCATCGTCCACGACCAGTATTGCGGTTATCTTTTGTCCCGCAAGACCAGTGGAATCCACTGTGATTGTCGGCGTGCCCTGGCCAGAAAGTACACGCGCGTTCGCAGGGCTGACGGTCCAGGTAAAATTGAGTGGAGAAGTGCCCGTGTAAGCAACGTCGGCGGTGTAGGTTATTACTTCGCCTTCGTTAACCTGAGTCGGAGCTGACAAGTTCACAGGGTATGGGCAAGGAGACTTCATTGGCGGCGCCGGCCGGTAATTGAGGGCAACGCACTTAATGCGGCCCGCTTCGAGATCGATCGCCCGAGTCCAATGCTGACCGCTGGGCAAAGTGATCACGATGGTGTGAACGCCCGGGTCGCGATCGAACGCGCGATAGTCGGTTGAGGTTTGGCCTTCGGGACGGCCATCGATTTCTATTGGCAATCCGCCCGGCGTGCTCAGAATTTTGATGGTTCCATATTTCGCCAACCGTCGCTTCTTCGCGTAGGCGGTTGAAGCCGGATGGACCATGCAGAAGCTGACAGCCAGTAAGGCTGCGAAGGCGATCTTGCCGTAAGTGCGTTTCTTGCGAAGGATGTGTCTAAGCATTTTGATTAGGCCTCCTCCGTAGTTTTGATTTGCGCGGCCAATTTGCCTCTGGTATAGCGCCGGCGCAAGCCTGCTCCGAAAGCCGCCAGGCCGGAACCGAACAATAAGAGCGACGCTGGCTCAGGAATCTCAGGGGTACCTGGAGGCGTCGGGGTGGTCGGTGGCGTGGGCGTTTCGCAATGGTCGCAACCGTGAATGAAGAAGAACGGGATTGCAGCCAGGAACAGCAATGGCCATTTCGGGAAGCCACCGCCCGGCACCGTGATCTCGCCACAGTCGCATACGGTTCCTTCTACATCTCCCTGATCGACGACGTCAACACCCGCCTGCGGATCGGAACTGACAGCGACGCCGGCGAGCAAGGTGTCCGCGGTGTTTGCTGTAGCTACGTCTCCCGTGGTGTTGTCGGGAATGGCGGCCAGCCCGGCATCAGATGACTGCTGCGCGGTGGATGAAACCGGTGAAGGGCCCTCTCCATCGGCCACGGGCGTGCTCGTGTTTTGGGAGACGGTGCGGAGCCGAAGCTCTGGAGGATTTTGGTAGCTGCCCATCACTTGTATCACCTGGCTGATTGCCACGGGCGCCGCGTGGGTGGGCGCGCCTGACAGAAGCAGGAGACTGAGTGTCGCAGCAATTGGACGAAAGGCTCGTCTCATCATCGGTTGAAAGTCCCTCCTCGTATCTTCCCTCATTCAAAAGGAAAACGATAACAACGTTTAACTTAGAACTGCTGTGCGAAAGGGCTGTGTTTATCGGGTTCTTGCCTGAAACAGCCCAAGCGCTTTCGCTGGTTGATAGGAAAAGATGGCTAATCAGGAAGGGATTCCAATTTCAGCAGGGCTTTTGAGGGCGGCTAACTCGAATAAAAAAGGAGGTTTGCATGAGAGCAAACCCCCTTCTGAAACTGAGATATCCGATTTGAGATCTCAAAAACGTTGCGCTTCAGGGACCGATGGTTTCGGCTTCTATTTACTATCCGGATCGCGTCCATAAAGACGAACACATCTCAAGAATCAAACGCCTTGCGGTCGTTCTTAAGATCCAAATTGTGAGTCAGGTTCACCGGCACTGGCCGCCTCAGCCTTCTTGCCTTCATCGCGCAAGACGGCTTTCCGCGAAAGTTTGATCTTATTGCCTTCCTTGCCAATGCACTTGACCAATATCTGCTGTCCTTCTTTAAGCTCGTCGCGCACGTCTTTCACGCGGCGGTCGGCAATTTCAGAAATGTGCAGCAGTCCATCCGTTCCGGGAAAGATTTCCACGAACGCGCCGAAGTCGACGATCCGTGAAACAGTACCCAGGTAGGTCTGCCCAATTTCAGCTTCAGCAGTGATGCCGCGAATGCGGTTAACCGCAGCTTCCGCCGCAGCGCTGCTCGCCGTCGCAATTGAGATTGTGCCGTCGTCCGAGACATCTATTTTCGCGCCGGTTTCTTCAACCAGCGAGCGAATCATTTTGCCGCCTGGTCCAATGACGTCGCGGATCTTGTCGGGATTGATTTTGATTTGGATGATTCGCGGTGCATGCAACGAGATATCTTCACGCGGCGCGGCTATTGCTTTCTCCATTACGCTGAGAATAAACAGGCGTCCCTTCTTTGCCTGCTCAAGGGCTTCGGCCATGATCTGCGCGTTGATGCCGCCGATCTTGATGTCCATCTGCAATGCAGTGATGCCATCTTTGGTTCCAGTGACTTTGAAGTCCATGTCACCGTAGTGATCTTCCGCGCCGGCAATGTCACTCAGAATCGCGTACTTGTTGCCTTCCATCACCAGGCCCATGGCCACGCCCGCGACCGGCGCCTTCAATGGCACGCCTGCATCCATCAGCGATAGTATGCCGCCGCAAACGCTGGCCATCGACGACGAGCCATTTGATTCGGTGATGTCCGAAACGATGCGAATCGTATAAGGAAAAACCGTTTCATCGGGCAGCACTGATTCAATTGCGCGACGCGCGAGTGCGCCATGACCAATCTCGCGTCGACTTGAGGAACCAAAACGGCCAACTTCACCAACCGAGTAGTGTGGAAAGTTGTAGTGAAGCAGGAAACGGCGTTTGACTTCGCCCTTCTCAAGATCGTCCATGAACTGCTCGTCTTCCTTGGTTCCCAGCGTGGTGGTTACCAGCGCCTGGGTTTCACCGCGGGTGAACAAAGCAGAACCGTGAACGCGCGGCAGCCAGCCGACTTCGCAGCTTATCGGGCGAATTTCCGAGAAACGGCGGCCATCTGGACGGCGGCGTTTATCGAGGATGTCTTCGCGGAAGATGGATTCTTTCAGTTGGTCGAAAATCTTCTTCGCCGTCAGTCTCTGCTCAATCTGATCTTCCGGATATGATTCGACAACGTCTTTCTTCAGCGCATCGACCGCAGCGTAGCTATCGCGTTTCTCCTGCGTGGTTGTATCCAACGCCGCCCGCAGGCGATCGGAATAGTTTCGCTGAATTTCGCCGGACATCTCTTCGTTGAGCGGTGCCGGAACTACTTCGCGCTTCTTCACGTCCAGCGCTTTGTACAATTCCTTCTGCCAGCGGCATAGTCGATTGATTTCCTTGTGCGCCAGCATCAGCGCCTCGACCATGATCTCTTCGGAAACTTCGGTAGCCCCAGCTTCGACCATGACGATAGCTTCTTCGGTTCCCGCCACAATCAGGTTCAGACGCGACTCGCGCACTTCGTCGTATGTCGGGTTAACAATGTATCGGCCTTCAATCAGACCGATGCGCACGCCCGCAATGGGATTCAGAAACGGAATGTCTGACAGGTAAAGCGCGCAGGAAGCTCCGGTAATTGCGATCACATCGGGGTTGTTATCGGGGTCTGCGGAAATTACGCTGGCAATAACTTGCGTTTCGTTGCGATAACCTTCGGCAAACAGTGGCCGGCAAGGGCGATCGATCAAACGGCTGGTAAGTGTTTCTTTTTCGGTGGGCCGTCCTTCGCGACGGAAATAGTTTCCGGGGATGCGCCCGGCAGCATAGTTTGCTTCACGGTATTCGACCGTCAACGGGAAAAAATCAATTCCCTCGCGCGTAGTCTGAGCGCCGACGGCTGCAACCAGCAGCATAGTGTCGCCATATTGAATAATGACAGAACCATCTGCCTGCTTTGCGACTCGGCCTGTTTCGACCGTCAAATCCTTGTCGCCTAACTTTATGGATTCTTTGAGGTATTTCTTAACTGGCATTTTCTTGTCTCCTTCAGACAATGGCCTGAAACCGGCTCAGGCACGCGAGCGTCGCGATGTATTATTCCCATCGCGCGCCTCACGATTTGCAATTAGTTTTTCAGTTTGACCACGCGACGTGACGCGTTGGGAAATTATGAACGCAAAAATAAAGGCGGCACGAGCCCGGGTTACCGTGACTCATGCCGCCTTTTGTGCGTTACGCTAAGGCCGAACGCGTCCGCCTGCCTGGGAGTTTCGCCGTCACGTTCGGCACCTTTGGCAAGCTCTTCGATAGACGCGGGCTTTCCGAAAAATACGAGATCCGAAGTGATCTCGTTATTGACTTCACTTTTAACGACGCAATCCCAGACGATTCACTACCTCGTGGTAGCGTTCAATATCTGTGCGCTTCAAATAATCCAGCAAACTCCTGCGCTGCGAGACCATCTTAAGCAGGCCGCGCCGCGAGTGGTTGTCCTTCTTATGTATTTTGAAATGCTCGGTAAGCTCGTTGATTCTTTTGCTGAGTAAAGCCACCTGAACCTGAGGCGAGCCTGTATCCGCATCGTGGCTACGGAAATCGTTGACAATCTGTTCTTTCGTTTCTTTTGCTAATGCCACTACTTAAGATGATCCTCCCTGACAGCAGTAAATCCGTCTTCAGACGGTAACCGCTAAGATTAAGTGTCGGAGTAAGTTAGCACGGCGCAGCACGAGTGTCCAGCGGAGGTGCTTGCGGGTAGTGTCCTATTCTTGTGTTGCTGACTCCGAAGATATTTTCTGCGAGTAATCTTGTCATGCTAAGATCGCTGCATGGCGAAAGACCCAAACGAGTTTGCCCGGTCTGTTTTGGATCAGGTTATAGCGAAGCACGATCCTGAAGCCTCACGAGAGCAAGGTAAGCATCCTCGCGCCGTAGCCCTGGGTCTAAAGGGCGGCGCGAAAGGTGGCCATATTCGCGCGCAGAACCTATCTCCGCAGAAGCGCAGATCGATTGCCCAGAAAGCAGCCAAAGCTAGGTGGGCCAAGCGTAAGGTTAAGAAATCTTAACTTTTCGTTCGGATTCTCGCCGTAGCTCGCACCGCAAGATTCTCCACTTGAAAACGGCTCTGGATTAACTGAACCATTTCATCGTACACCGGCGCTGTTTTCAGCGGATCAGCGATGGTCAGAATCAACGAGAAGGGTTGCGGTTTTGATGGTGCCCCGTTTTCGCCGCTGTGCCGAGTCAGAAGTCTGACGTAGAGCCGCCATCGTTCACCACGCTCGCCCTTCGGCCCCATAGAGCCAAAGTAAGTCCTCACGGGTGCCCACTTTCGCAAATTCTCGACTTGATACGATTCATAAAGTTCGCCCGGGTTCTTGTGCTCGGGAGGAACCAATCCTGCGAAGGTGAGGGTCTTGGTCTTCTTTTTCTTGCTTTCAACCCAGCGGTGAACGCCGAAATGCGCTTCGATGTGCGATTCGCAATATTCGGTTCCCCAGCGAGCGCCGCGTGATGGCGAAAAAGCGACGGTCATCCAAATATCGCCGAAGTAACGCCCATTGCGCTTGAGTGAAGGTGGATATGGAAAATCATCCCATTCCAAAAAGTAACCGGGTCGCAATATGTCGTCAAAGACCAACGTAGCACTGTGCGGCGTGCACTCCAAGCAGTAGGGAGGATTTGTAGGTACGCCGAAGCCAAAGAAATTTTCCTGACCATCAGGCACGCGTTGGCCGCTCCGTGGATCGCGCGCATGATGAGTCAGAAGCGCCCGCGCCATTACGGGCGAAGGCGTTGGGTTAATGCAATGGTAGATTTGAGCGAGAGTCCGCGACACAAGCGGCGTCGCAAAGCTCGTCCCCAAATCTTCTGCCGAACCTGCTGCGTCGATTGATCGGATGCCATTGCGAAGAGTCAAATCAGTGGAGCAAGCTCCTCCGTAGTGAACTACATCGGGCTTAATAATGTAGTTTGGTCCGGCCCCATGCCGCGAGAATGCAGAAGGCTCGTTTTTCTTTGGCCCGCCATTCGGATGATCGACGTGAGAAATCGCGCCGACTGTGATACCGAGAACGCTATCTGCCGGACTTGTTACGCGACCTGTTGCCAATTGCGCCGTTTTTCGCGGATATGACAAGAGTGGCGGGGTGTCGTAGTTTCCAGCACTGATCACAAACGAAACCTTGTATTGCTCTTGAAGATTATCGAGTTGCTCTGCCAACGTGGAGAATTCATCCAGCGAACAAACCTCCGTTGTCCCGATGGATAGATTCCAAACCTTATATTTGTTTGCATACTGATCCAACGC
Source organism: bacterium (assembly GCA_040003695.1). Classification (GTDB taxonomy): domain Bacteria; phylum Acidobacteriota; class Blastocatellia; order Pyrinomonadales; family Pyrinomonadaceae; genus PSRF01. Next base: position 3,791 of record JBDUCB010000209.1, on the reverse strand, counting down.
TGTCTTGAGGGCGATAAGAAATTCCTGCTCAGTTATGAATTCTGTGTCGCCCTTGTCGGGATCATAGTTAGGCATCACCTGAAGATCGAAAACACCGCACGGACTGTCATCGATCCCGCTCAAAGTGGGGTTAAGGCGCAATGGCCAACAAATTAGTCCCGCCACAAATGTGCCATGCCCAGGATTGCGGTATTGCGGAGCGACAGAGGACTTGCGTCCCGCGATCCACGTTGCAAGTTCAGGAACCTGATCGGAAATGCCACTATCAACGACGACAACTACGGGAAAATCTCCCTCGACTTCTCCTGCGGTTGGAAGGTCAGGAGGCAACTTGCGAGAATTCAGCACTTGCGGACGAAGCGTGCTAATCGAAGGCATAGGTTTTACGGAACGGACGCCCAGCGTGTTGGAAACAACTTCAACGTCATTAACATCTTTGCATCGGACAGCGAATACCTGACTAGTGTTTTCATATCCATTCTGATCGAAAACAAGATTCTGCTTCTCGCAAACTGATCGAAAATTCTGAATGTGCTTTTGCTGATCCTCTTGTCCAAAATCAAAGAGCCTAACTTGCAGGACGAACCCATCACTCCGGCGCGGACTCTTCTTCAGAATATCAATGGGCGACAACTGCCTTCGCCGAAATAGCGAAGTAATTGGTTCAATCACTTCGACGGTGGAGATTTCCTTGACTATGCTCTTAGCCTCGTTGATTTCGATATTGCGCGCCAGCCTCGTTAATCCTCTAGGCGTCGCTTTCACAAACAACTCACCCAATTTGCCGGCACCAATTATCGGGCACGATGAATCGGAAAACAGGCCGGTTGGCCGGTGACTCTTGGCAACGGCTTTCGTGCGGAGTTTGACTCGCATCGGCGCGCTACCTGTATCTTTGGCTTGTGTCGTGACGAGTTGGCGAACGGCAGCGACTTCTTTTTGGAGCCTCGCACGATACGCACGGTTAACGGCCACAAAGGGTTTAGCTTCTGAACCGCCCGCCGGGACAAGGCGTTCTTTGCCTTGTTTGGGCAAGACAAGTTTGATAGGGAGACGTTCCCTCCTTGCGTTATTGTCGTTCGTGTTAGGCATTCTGATTTACTCCTTCTTTGGCCCACCGTTCTGCGGTGGATTTTGCCACTCCCAATAAATCTGATATAGCCGCATAGCTAAACCGCTTTGCATCCCTCGCTCTGAGTAGCCCGGCAATATCATCAGGGTCTTTGCCCTTGACACTCGCGAGAAAGCGCCGCTCTTCTCCCTCACCAATCGCCAGGTTCTGCAATGCTAAGAAAGCATCGTGAAGTCTAGGCTGCTCTCTGGTTACCATCCGCCGTCGATGCAGACGAGTGCAAACATCATGAATATCGGAGCCTGAGAACCCTTCCGATAGGTCAACCAGGAGATCAATCTCGCGCTTTGAGAACTTGGTAGGCTTCAAGAACTGCTCCCACATTGCGCTTCGAATTTCCGTTAGGGGAAAAGAGAATTCAATCCTATAACTAAACCGTCTCCATACTGCTGAATCGAGTAGTTCCTCATGATTGGTCGCTGCAATAACTATTGAATGCTTCGCGATAGTGTCGAGATTCTGTACAAAACTATTAACAACCCGTTTTAGTTCGCCCATTTCCTGTGTGTCCCCGCGCAACTTCGCAATAGCGTCAAACTCATCGAGGAACAACACACATGGAGTCCGAGCCGCGAACTCGAATAAAGCACGAATATTTTTTGACGTGCTACCAAGAAAGGATGAGATCAAACCATCCAACCGGGCAATGTAGAGCGGGAGACCAAGCTCTAATGCGACATCACGCGCGAGCCGACTCTTTCCACAGCCGGGTGGACCGTAGAGAAGCAGACTCATTGATGAGGACATATTGCTATCTTCCATCTGAGCATGGCACTTGGCGACACTCAAGAACTCCTGAACAACGTTCTTCTGTTGTTCTGTCAGCAAGACAGGAGGTTCTCGAATTGTCTTCAGGTCAACAGGCTCTAGCAAGGGAAAGCGGCTCTCCGAATCGACGGGCAACGCCCTAGCAACCGAGATACCGGCGGGCCTCAGTTCGTGGTCCGACTCTTCTAACAGTTTGCGGAGCCGGGCAGCTAAGTCACGATCCCCAGCCGTTTCCATTTTGTCTGCCAAGAAGGCGGTATAGTTCCGAACCTTCTGAATGTCGAGACGAAGAGCGCCACTTACGATACGAAATAGCTCATTCATGTACTCATTTGACCGTTTCATGGGACGATTCTGCCACATTGCGGGACGATTTGCAAGAATTAACTTGACAGAGATTATGGCCTAAGTATAATTGTGTTGCTAAGGAGGGTCGACCATGAATTGTACGGCCTGCGAAAAACCTGCAAAGAAATTCGGCAAAGACCGCAAGGGTAATCAGCGTTACCGTTGCTTGTCCTGTGGCAAGACGTTTACTGAGCCGAAGATCAAAATGCTCGATAAGATGATCCTTGCCGAGGGTAAGGCTCTGGCTGTCCTTTCTCATCTTGTGGAAGGTTGCTCTATCCGTAGCACTGAGCGATTAACTGGCGTTCACCGCGATACTATCCTCGACTTGCTCACGCTCGCGGGCCGCAAGTGTGAAACTTTGTCGGAAGCTCTAATCAAAGACGTTCCCGTTCAAGATGTCGAATGTGATGAGCTTTGGGCCTACGTGGGAATGAAGGCCAAAACAAAATCAAAGAAACTTACCGCAGAGAACGATGATTCAATCGGAGACGCTTGGACATTTACCGCAATCGAACGTCACAGCAAATTGATCTTGGCGTGGCATCTTGGTCAGCGAGACTTCCCAAATACAGCGATGTTTACCGAGAAGATTGATCGCGCGACGAAAGGTGATTTCCAGATCACGACCGATGGCTTTGCACCTTACCGCGATGCGATTGGCTTCATTCTTGGCGGTCGTACAGACTTCGCGCAGCTAATTAAAATCTACGCAAACAACCCCGAAGGTGAAAGCCGTTACTCACCCGCTCAGTGTACTGGATGCAAAAAGAAAGTTATTCACGGTCGCCCCGATCCAGAGCGTGTAGGTACATCACGGATTGAGCGACACAACCTGTCAGTGAGAATGGAGAATCGAAGGTTCACGCGCTTGACGAATGGCTTCTCTAAGAAGTGGGAAAAACATCACGCGGCCTTGGCTTTGTACTTCGCTTACTACAACTTTTGCCGGATGCACAAATCGCTAAGATGTACGCCAGCAATGGCGGCAGGGATCACCAAGCATGTTTGGACTCTCAAGGATTTATTGCTGAACGCTTCTACCCTGTAAGAGGTTAATGATATAACCCTTCCGCTCGTCTCACACTAAAATAGAGGTTTAGTTTGTATGCCAAAGAAGCTGCGAATAAAGGCTCCGGTGACCCCTGCCTTAGTGATCAATCGCGCCGCCATCAAAGGAGACCGCTTGGTATATCTAGCGGTAGCAAACAAGAGAATGAAGCACCCTTTCGGCTCATCTCGGATTGTTTATATCGGCACTACAAAAGCGGGTGCCAGCCGAATTGCGGCCAGCGCAGCAGCAAAGGCATCCCAGATGTTGGCTTTGCACGGAGTGAAGGAACTGGAGTTTTATGTTGTTACATGTGGCAGCCGGAAGCGCGTAAAGACTTGGACTAAGCTAGAACGCGGGCTCATCCTTACGTTTCGCCAGCAATTCGGAGCAATTCCTAATTGCAACTTGCAAGGTAAGCGAATGAAGTGGACGGACGAGTTGAACTATTTCACCGAACGCCGACTTCGAGACGTAATAGCCCGATTTTCA
>JBDUCB010000020.1:0-13793 GCA_040003695.1 bacterium | reverse complement strand
ACATGTCTCCTGCCTGGAGCGTCAGCACCAGTTGGGCGGGATCTTCGGGAGATGCGGTTGGCGAGAAGCGTGGCCTGAACGACTTTGGCAAGCAAGTGATTCGCGAAATGAATCGAGTAGGCATGATGGTGGATGTATCGCACGTTTCCGACCCGACGTTCTGGGACATTGTAAACACTTCGACCAGGCCGGTGATTGCAACGCACTCAGGCTGCCGGGCAATTGCCAATGTGCCGCGCACCCTTACGGACGACATGATTGTGGCACTCGCGAAGACCGGGGGCGTGATAAACGTCATCTTTTACCCTGAGCATCTCGAGCCGGGCTGGAGCGAAAAGAAGAAACAAGTTGATGCGGAGATTGCGCCGATGGTCCAACACGCTTCAGAAGAAGAGAAAGGCGACGCGGTCCATAAGAAGATGGCGCGTGATGGCGTTCGCCGTGAGGAGTATGCGAAGCGTTTGCCCAAGGTGACAGTTTCACGGCTGGTAGATCATATCGATCATGTTGTGAAACTGGTCGGGATAGATCACGTGGGCATTGGCTCGGATTTCGACGGTGTGCAATCGACGCTCAGCGATTTGAGCGATGTGTCTCAGTTGCCGAACCTCACAGGCGAGTTGCTGCGTCGCGGCTATTCGGAAAGTGACGTCGACAAAATTCTTGGCGGCAACATGCTGCGCGTGATGGAAGACGTTCAGCAGAAATAATTCTTTGCGATCTCTGCGAGTACTCTGCGAACTTTGCGTTTAAAGACTATTAGGTGGCTTTGTGAGAACAGTAACCGCAGCGAACGCTAACGATTCGCAAAGGGCCGCAAAGCAAAAAGGGAACATTTATTCAATGAGGCGTCCTCGCATCGGTTTTCACGCGCCAATTAAAGGTGGATTGCACCATGCGCTGCTCGTCGCTCGCGACACCGGCTGCGATACAGTGCAGATTTTTTCGCGAAATCCTCGTGGGTGGATGGCGAAGCCGCTTTCGTCTGATGATGTTTTCCTCTTTCGAAAGACTCGGCGGGCGACCACAATCTCGCCGGTTGCGATTCACTGCAACTATCTCGTCAACCTCGCTGCAGCCGACGAACTGCTGCTGGAAAAGTCGCGAATCTCTTTTCGTGAGGAACTTCAACGAGCACTGCTGCTCGGCGCAGATTATCTGGTGGTGCATCCGGGCAGTGCGCGCGGCGCGTGCGAAGCTGACGGTATCAAAACCTGCATTACCAGCATCAAGATTGCCTCTCGCCGTCTGAATTTAGGGAAGCTGCGAATCCTTTTGGAGAACACCGCGGGCCAGGGCGAATGTATTGGGCACCGGTTCGAGCACTTGCGCGAGATCATGGACGGCTGCTCGAAGCTATCATTGGGCGTTTGCTTTGATACCGCGCACGCCTTCACCGCCGGTTATGACATTCGCGAAGAAGATGGTTTGGAAGCGCTGATTGAAAAGCTGCAACGGACTGTAAAAACAAGAAACGTGCGCGCCATCCACTTTAACGATTCGCGCGCTCCTTACAACTCACGGGTCGATCGGCATTGGCATATTGGCGAAGGTCACATCGGCAGCGACGCCTTGCGGCGCGTGGCGCGCCACCCGAAACTTGCGCACGCCGCGTTTATTCTGGAAACCCCTTACGACGATCCGCGCGCTGATCTGAAGAACCTGAATATGCTGCAGTCATTTGTTGACAACGGCGACGTGTCATCGCACGATTCATCTCAATAATCACCCGCTAATTTCCCGCCGCTAAGTTTGACGTAACTACAATTTGTAACTACACTGTCTATGCGTTTCGAATGGAACGAGGCAAAGCGGCGATCAAATCTTCGCGATCACTGTATCGATTTTGTGGCGGTGGAAGAGGAAAACATTTTCGGCGGAGAGACGGTGACGCGGATTCCCCTTTCAGTAGACCCAGAGTAAGGAAACGCGGCTCGCCATAATCAAGCCGGTTATCGATGTCGTGGCCATCGTTCATACCGAAAGCGATGAAGTCATCCGACTGATTTCTGCTAGAAAGGCATCGAAGAATGAAGCGAAAACCTATTTCACGCAAATCCAGAACTGAGCAACTAGATCACACAGACCATACGGATTATGGACGCCTCGCTTCCATGAAGGACGAGGACATCGATTTCTCAGACATTCCCGAGATTACCCCTGAAATGTTCGCTCGTGCAATTCGCCGGCGAAACTTCGAGGCGATACCCTGTAAGAAGCAGCTAACGTTAAGGGTAGATAGCGATGTTGTCGATTGGTACAAGAAGCAAGGAAAGGGTTACCAGACGAGAATCAACTCGTTATTGCGCGCTTACATGAAGGAACATCAGCGCAAGACTGCCTAGCCAGTTAACGGAAATCTACGGGATGGACAGCGCCGGTCGATTTCTCTAAAATAATTTCATGACGACAGCTCGATACAGCCTACTCACCAAACTCCTTCTAACGGTGCCGCTTCGGCTCCGCGCTTTCTAGGCGCGCGCTCGCGGGGCGGCGAACTCCAACACGCACAAGTAATGCAAACTATTAGTTTGCGGGCACGGCAAGTTGCGTGATCAATCCGAATACGGGTTTTGCGCTACGAACCCGTCGCAAACGAAACAGTTTGCGTTACGAGTTCCCGGCAATTTCATGTTAAGTGTAGACACCGTTAGGATAGAGACCAATGGACGAAAAATATTTTCCCGAACAAGTAGAAAAGAAGTGGCAACAGCGCTGGCGCGAGTCACGCGCATTCGAAGCCAGTAACGACGATCCACGTCCCAAGTTTTACGCGCTCGAGATGTTGCCTTACCCGTCCGGCTTTTTGCACATGGGCCACGTGCGCAATTACGCAATCGGCGATGCGCTTGCCTGGTACAAACGCCTGCAAGGTTTCAATGTGATGCACCCGATTGGTTGGGACAGCTTCGGCCAACCGGCAGAACAAGCAGCGATCAAGCGCGGGGTGAATCCACGTGATTGGACGGAGGAAAACATCGCGCACATGCGCGGCCAAATGCAGCGTTTAGGAATTAGTTACGACTGGTCGCGCGAAATCGCGGCGCACCGGCCGGACTATTACAAGTGGGACCAGTGGTTTTTCCTGAAAATGTATGAGCGCGGCTTGGCGTACAAGAAAATGTCGCCGGTCAACTGGTGTCCTAACGAAGGCACCGTGCTGTCCAATGAACAATCATCGGGCGGAGTGTGTTGGCGTTGCGGCGCAACCGTAGAGAAGCGCGATCTCGAACAATGGTTCCTGCGCATCACTGACTATGCCGAACAACTTGTTGAGGACATGAAGCAGATTGAGGAGAGTTGGCCGGAGAAGGTTTTAAAGCGCCAGCGAGACTGGGTTGGCCGCAGTGAAGGCGCGTTTATCGACTTTGCGGTTAAAGACAGCAAAGACAAGATTCGCGTTTTCACGACCCGTATTGACACCATCTACGGCGCCACGGCAATTGTCCTGTCGGCCGAGCATCCGTTGCTCGAAAAGTTGCTTGAAACTTCAGCACTGAGAGATGACGTCAACAGGTTTGCCGAGAAAATCCGAAACAAGAACGCGAGTCGCGGCCGCGCTGCGGATCAGGAAGAAGAGAAACAGGGAATCAATACCGGCGTGCTGGCGGTTAATCCCTTCAGTGGGGAAACGATTCCGGTTTGGGTTGCGAATTATGTGTTGATGGAATATGGCACTGGCGCAGTCATGAGTGTTCCTGCGCACGATGAACGTGATTACGAGTTTGCGCAGAAGTATTCGTTGCCTATTCGTCGCGTGATCGAACGCGTGTCGCATGAACAGGAATCCATCGCGCACGATCCATCAAGCGAGGACCAGTCGCTGGCGATGCAACATGCGTTCACTGACTACGGCATCGTGGTTGACTCGGGCGAATGGAGCGGAAAACTTTCAACGGTCGCCATGCAGGAAATGGCGGCCCAGGCAAAAGCGCAGGGCTTTGGCGAAGCAGCAGTCACGTATCGCATTCGCGATTGGGGTGTGTCACGGCAACGTTTCTGGGGCGCGCCTGTGCCAATAGTTTATTGCGAAAACTGTGGCACGGTGCCGGTGCCTTACGATCAACTGCCGGTAGTGTTACCTGAAACCGCGGCTTTCACGGGCACGGGCGAATCGCCGTTGGCGGGTGTTGCCGATTTTGTAAATACAACTTGTCCGAAGTGTGATGGACCGGCTCGCCGCGACACGGACACGATGGACACCTTCGTCGACTCCTCATGGTACTTCTTTCGTTACTGCGATCCGCGCAATGACTCGGCTCCGTTTGATCCGGAGATCGCGCGCCACTGGACACCCGTGGATCAGTATATTGGTGGCGACTCGCACGCGGTCATGCACCTTATTTACACGCGCTTCTGGACCAAGGTCATGCGGGACCTCGGCCTGGTTTCTTTTGACGAACCAGTAAAGCGACTGTTGACGCAGGGGATGGTAACGAACCGTGTTGAAGGAACCGACGAATGGAAGGCCATGTCGAAGAGTTTGGGCAACGGTGTCGATCCCGATGACATGATCGTTGCGTTTGGCGCCGACGCTGCGCGACTGTTCGTCTTGTTTGCGGCGCCGGTTGAAAACGAGTTGCGCTGGTCGGAAACGGGCGTCGAAGGCTCGGCACGCTTTATTCGCAAGGTCTATCGTCTCGTTTACGCACTGAGTGACACCTTGAAGCGTCATGCGTCCCAGCAGGAACCCGAAAGGAAAGACTTTACTACTGCGGCATTATCGCTTCGACGACACACACATAAAACGATAGCCCGCGTTACTAACTATTTTGCGGGATTAGGCTTGAACACTACCGTTGCCGCTGAGATGGAGCTCTCAAACGCCTTGATCGATTGGATCGAGGGCAGAGTAAAGCAATTTACAGCTGAACCCGGTTTAGAGGCAGAGCCGGGCTTCCAGGAGTTGGTCAATGATGTTCGAACAATGCTGGTTCACCAACAACTGGCAGCGATGATGGACTGGTATGTTGCGAAAGAGCTGGGAAAACCTTCGGAATTGCGCACTCTGGAATTCAAATCGATCGCCGCTGAGTTCTTTGCTGTACGAGAGGCACTTGAAGCTTTGGTCATTATGCTAGCGCCATTTGCTCCGCACGTTGCTGAGGAAATGTGGCAGCACTTGGGTCATGAGGGAGGCCTCTTGAAATCCGCTAGTTGGCCGCAGGCTAATGCTGAATTGGCGCGAAACGAGGAACTCGAAATTCCCATTCAGGTAAACGGGAAACTGCGTTCGCGCCTGTTGGCTGCCCCGGAGGTTACGGAAGAAGAATTGCGCACCGCCGCGCTCAACGACGAGAAGATCCGCGCCTTCATTGAGGGGCACGAGGTTGTTAAAGTTATTGTCGTCCCGCAACGGTTAGTGAACGTGGTGGTCAAGTAACGCTGCCACACCTTCATTCGAGAAATCAAGAAATGTACGACGATCCTAGATCGGAATGGCTCGTGTCCTCAAACTCCGCGTTTCAGCGGAACAGTGCTAATGATAGTTATGCGAAAGACAGAGGCGACCTTCCAAACTATCGCGACTACGATTTGGTTTGCTTGACTCCGTTTGGCATTAACTTCATAAGGGCCTGCCTCAGCAGACGTCGGGCGGGCAAGAAGTTTTAGAATCAACATGTGTGCAGTTAGACGCGGAAGTTTGCTTATGTTAGATTCGGCTTGATGTGAGGTTAGGAAATGAGAAAGCTCGCTACATATGAAGGGGTCGTTGAGAACGGGCATGTGACCCTCCCGCCAAACGCCGACATTCCGGAAAAGACTCGGGTGTATGTGCTGGTTCCGAATGGCGACGCACAAGGGACTCCGCGTATTGCCAGCCCTCGTTTGGTCCACCCTGAACAAGCGAAAGACTTCAAAATGGAAGTCATCGAAAACGCAGGCGATGCCGACATATGATTCCACCCAATTCGACCCACCAGCACCACTGGCAAGAGTAACTTTGCGAACTCTTAGCAACGGCAACATTGTGCCTGATGTGCCAATGTTGATTGACTCTGGCGCTGATCTCACTCTCATTCCGGGAAGATTTATTGAGGTTCTCAAGTTAGAGGTTGATCAAAGTGAAAGCTATGAGTTGGAAGGATTTGACGGCAACAGAAGCATGGCAGAGTCAGTGCAACTCGAATTGGTATTTCTCAGACGAAGCTTCCGAGGACGTTTCCTCTTGGTCAACTCGCAATCCGGCATCTTAGGAAGGAATGTGTTAAATCACTTTGCTATCTTGCTTGATGGCCCTGGGTTGAGTTGGGAATTGACGGACGCCGTAAAGTAGTCCTTGCTTGCTTGCCTGAGTATCAGCCGCTAAAATTCCAGCGCTCCCAAACGGTCCGTGTATCAATTCATCAGGCCGCCTTTTAGCCGAGCCATAAATGAAAGAATGCCCAGCCTGTAGGCGCTGTTTCCCCGATGAAATAAACCACTGTCCGCAGGACGGCGATGCCACCACGCCATCGTTGCTCGGGGAACCAATACTCGATGCTCGTTATCAGCTCGAGAAACGACTTGGCCAGGGCGGCATGGGAGTTGTTTTCCAGGCGCGGCACATTTTTCTCAAAACATCTCACGCCATCAAAGTGATCCTGCCCGATTTGGTTGGCAACGATCCAATGCTCGTCACGCGTTTCCGTCAGGAGGCGCTGGCCGCCGCCGCTATTCGTCATCAGAACATTATCGCGGTCACGGATTTCGGTGTGGTGCGCGGCACGATGCCTTTTCTGGTTATGGAATTTGTCAACGGCAAATCACTCCAGGACATTCTGGCCGACGAAAAAGTGATGGCACCTCAGCGAGCGCTCGAATTTGCCGCAGCGATTGGGGCGGGCGTCGGGGCTGCTCACAAACAGAACATCGTGCATCGCGATCTTAAGCCTTTGAACATTATGACGCAGTTGGGTCAGCCGGTATCACAAGGCTTGAAGATACTCGACTTCGGATTGGCCAAGATTAAGTCGGGAGAATTGCTCGGTTCTTTTATTCAGGCGAAGACAAGCGGCCTGATGGGCTCTCCTTTTTATATGGCGCCGGAACAATGGTCGGATGAAGAGCCCGACGCGCGCGCGGACATCTACAGCCTGGGAATCATTCTTTATCAAATGCTTGCGGGCGACGTGCCTTACAAGGGCTCATCGATTCCTTCAATCATGAAGAAGCACCTCACTTTGCCGCTGCCGACTTTCAAGTCGATGGGCGTGGACGTATCTCCACGCATTGAAGCGGTGGTGCAGCATGCTCTCGAAAAGGAAGTGGCGGAGCGCCCGCCATCGGTTGAAGCGTTTCTAAATGAGTTGCGCGCGGCTGTTGGTGATTTTGGTCCCACGCTAAGCATACACCGGCGAACCGGATCGCTCGATGCAAACGAAACCATGCGCGCACCGGCAATCAATACTGGTGGCCAGCCGGCACGAACAACGTCGCAAGTTGATTTTGATTCAATGGCGGGAACCGTTAGCTCATCAGCGTTAAGCACTGAGGAACAGGAACAGATTGCTTCCTCGCGCGCGGAGTTTGAACGCGAACAACAGCAACGCGATCAAGTCGCACGGGAAGAGTTGGCGCGCGAAGCCGCAGCTCGCCGCCAAGCCGCAGAAGAAAAGGAGCGAAAGCGCAAAGAAGAAGAGGAACGTAAGCGCAAGGAAGCTGAGCAGCGCGAAGAACGAGAGCGGCAACAACGCGAGCAGATGGAGCGCGTTGAACGGCAGGCGAAGGAATTGGAAGAACGTCTTTCTCGTCTCGCTACAAGTATTCCACCACAAGCCACGGTTGCTGAATCAGCGGCACCCATTGTGGGCCGGGGTGTCACGTCGGAAATTGCAAGCAACAACAGTTTTCCCGGCGTGTCGACCTCATTGCCGGGAGGATCCGTTTCACTGCCGGGCGCGGCGCCGCAGTCGAAGGGCAACTCGATGGTACTGATCGGCGGCATAGCACTCGTTGTGTTGCTTTTGGTCGGCGGCGGTGCAGCTTATGTTTTGACTCGCCCCAAACCAGCGTCTCCCGGAGTTGGCACAACGCCCACTACGAACCCGGGGACTAACGGAGCAACGGGGCAAATTATAAAAGCTGACCTGATTGAGATTCCCGGCGGCACTTTCCAAATGGGCCGTAACGATGGACCACCGCAGGAACGTCCGGAGCATACGGTGACGGTGCAAAAATTTTATATGGACCGCACCGAAGTGACGAACGCCGAATACGCCGAGTTTGTGCGGGACATGAACTATCAAGTCCCCAGTCATTGGCTGCGGGGCCAACCTTTGGCCGGTCAGGACCAATGGCCCGTCGTCAATGTTTCATCAAAGGACGCCGAGGCATTTGCTGCCTGGCGTTCCAAGCGCGATGGTGTCACCTATCGCCTGCCAACGGAGGAAGAATGGGAGTTTGCCGCGCGCAACGGCGGGGAGTTCAAAACATATCCCTGGGGTGACACTTGGCAGGAGAAGCGAGCGGTGGTGAAAGAGGCGAGTTCGCAACCGGTGGGTTCCTATCCCGACGGAAAAGATCGCTGGGGCGTGGTCGATCTGATCGGTAACGCATGGGAGTGGACGTCTTCGAAGGCGTCTCTCTACAGTGGCGTAGCCGAGATTCCTTCAGCGACAAAAGAATGGGTGGTTGCTCGCGGCGGATCTTACGCGAGCGATCCAAAAGACCGACAAATTCCGGTTTCTGCTACGTATCGCGATTGGTTTCAGCCAACCTTGCGACATCCAAATTTCGGCTTTCGTCTGGTGCGTTCCGGTCAGTAAGCCCGGCACTCGGTCGTCTGCTTCCACCTAACACCTGCTTCTTAGTTAGATTATCTTTGCGAACTTAGGCTACAATTCCGCCACGTTTCAAACGCTTCTGCAAGGCTATCTAACCAACTTATCGGCGTGTTTGAATCTATAGCTACCCGCCAGAGCTGGAGGAGATCGATGAGAGCTTCCTCGATTATTCGCGTATCGTTACCGCTGGTTGTGCTTTTGTTTTGTTTATCTGCGGCCGGGCTTAGCGCTCGTGCTCAGGATGTGGGTGCGGACGTTGGGGGCGGCGCAGGAATTTTCAGACCAAAGAATCCTGAAATCAGAAAACGCACTGAGCGTCCCCCAACCAACACTCGTCGTCCTACCGTCACGCGCGCAACGGCACCGACCAACAGCGAGATTGAAGATCGCGTCGATGATCTGCTTGAGAAAGGAAATCAGATGCGCGACGCGCGTCGCTTTGCCGAGGCTGAAGATTCGTATCGAAGCATTCTGAAGATCAAAGCTCACGATGGTCGGGCTGCCTACGGTCTCGGCAATATTTACTCCGATCAGCAGCGGTGGGAAGAAGCGGAAGCAGCGTACCGCAACGCCGTCTTGTGGCGCCCGTCTGATGTGGATGCGCTGGTCGCGTTGAGTGTGGTGCTGGTGCAACCGCGATCCGGAGCCGGCAACGCGAAACGGCTGGCTGATTCTGAATCGTTTGCGCGCCGCGCAATTCAGTTACAACCCAAGAACGCCGTGGCTTGGGATCGGCTGGGTGTTGCCTTGCAGTCGCGTGGTCTATTCAATGACGAGACAGAACATTCGTATCGCCGTGCAGTCGAACTTGATCCGCAATTTGCAGTTGCCTATGCGCACCTGGCGCGTGTGCTGAAACGTATGGGGCGAAAAAACGACGCCGTACCGCTTTATGAACGCGCAACTCAACTTGCCAAGGATCCTGCGACGCTAAATCTAATCGCAGAGTCGCTGCAGGCGGAACAGCAATGGGAGAATTCCGAGCCGGTACTCAAGCGTGTCCTCGAGATTGATGCTCGCAATCCGACGGCGGTGTTGTTGTTAGGCCGCATGCTGGTAGTTTTCAAACGCTATCAGGAAGCTGAACCATACCTGAAGACCGCGACCGAAATGAGCCCGCGCGCATTTCAACCGTTTAATCTGTTGGGACGCACGTATCTGGCGCTCAATCGCTTTGAAGACGCTGAAGAAACTTATGAACACGCAGCGCAGTTTGCCTCGGTTGGCGATCGCAAACAGTTAGCGGGTAGTTTTGGTTTTGAAGGTGTCGGAGACGGCTACTTGAAAGCGAAGAAAAAGCCCAGCGCGGCCCGTGCCTATCGCCGCGCTTTGGAACTCGACCCGGGAAATCAGGAACTGGAACAGAAACTTTCCAAGGCAAGTTAACCAGTAGTTCAAAGTACAACCTTCAGGTTGATTAGTATTAACCAGCAAGCTAAAGCTTGAACTCGAAGCATAAAGAGTGGAGTCTGTCTCATGAAGCGTTGCCCAAAGTGTAGTCGCACTTTCCCGGATGACAACCAAAAGTTTTGCACCATTGACGGTGGTCTATTGGTTGCAGAACAGCCGTTTGATCCTAACGCCACGTTTAGGTCCCCGCTGCCCCAAACACCTGCGAATACGAGTGCGCTTAAACCGCCAACCGCTATGCAGCCACCGGCCGAAAAGCCCCTGAGCAGCACGCAACCCGACTTCGGCGCCACGATCGCAACGTCATCTTCCGCGCCGACTGTGGTACTGCCGAAGAACACCGGACCGACTGGCGCGCAAACTGTCGTCGACCAGCCAGCGCCCGCGCCCCCAACTCCCAGCGCGCCCGTGCCGCAACGGCCGAGCGCGCCTTTGCCGCGAGACACACCGAGCGTGCCAATTCCACCGCCGCAGGCAAGAAAGAAATCGAAACTGCCGTTGATCATCGGCATATTGCTATTGCTGCTCGTGCTTGGCGTCGGCGCGGTGGCGGCCGTGTTCTTTATGGTGATCAAACCGCGCCTGAATGAGGTGCGTTCGGAACAGCCGGTGGCCACGCGCGGCACGAACGATGAGAATGCAAACAGCAATACGAGCGTTGCTACAGAACAGCCGAAAACCGAACCTGAGTTTGTCGCGCCCCCCAACACCGTTAAGTTCACAAACTCGCAGGCGAACCTTGAAGGCAAGCTGGCGGAACACTATCTAGACTTTTCGTTTTACTATCCAAAGGATTGGCAAACTGATCCGAAAGCAGGAACCGCGGGCGCCAGCAACTTCGCAAAAGTTGAAAGACGGTTGCCGCCAGATTTCACCCAGGAAAACTTTGCGGTCGGCTGGTACACCAGCAAAGGAACATTTGCAGCGGATGAGTCGACGTTCCCGCAGTTGGTGCAAGTTCTCGGCTCAAACCTGGCCAACAGTTTTCCCGAGTATCAAAAAGTTTCGGAAGGCCCAACCAAAGTTAACTCGCTGGACGGCTATGAGTTTCGCTTTAACAGCGTTTCCAAAGGAACGGAGAAGGGCGACATTCAAGTTTGGGGGCGCGTGATATTTTTACCGACCGGAGTTCCGGGCGAACAAACCGGCGCGACACTTATTATGCTGGCGACATCGCTTGCTCCTGAGCTGTCAAGCGTGAATGATGTGGGAGCAAAAGGCGAAACGCCGGTCATTTTGGAATCATTCCGCTTCGGCAAGAAACCTTAGCTTTGTAAGGCGCAGCGCGTTCACTAATTGGTGCCACTGCCGCGTTAATGCGTAATTTGTTTGTTCTCGGTTATAGTCGTTTGAAATAATTGGATTTCTGAGTAAGCAATAAATGAAAAAGTCGAAAAAAACTGAAATCGCAAAACCGTTGTGGACACCCGCGCGAATCGCTTTCACGGTTCTTGTGCTTTCGTTATTTGCTGCGTTCGGAATTTCGAGTTGTAGCTCGAGCGACGAAAAACGAGAAGCGCCGCCCGCTCCCGTAGTTAAGAATAACCCGAGTGCGCCGCAGCCGGTTGCCCCAGCCGCGCCCGCGCCCATGGTTACGCTGCCGGCCAGCATTACTGGCGCCGAACTCCGCGCCGTCGCTGGTGCACCGATCAAACTCTCAAATTATAACGGCAAGGTATTGTTGGTGAATCTGTGGGCCACCTGGTGTGGACCATGCCGGCTGGAAACCCCCGAGCTGGTGAAATTGCATAAAGAATTTCGCTCGCAAGGTTTGGAAGTGGTCGGGCTATCCACCGAAAATCCTGACGCGTCTGCCGACAGCGTGCGCGAGTTTGTTCATAACTTTGATGTTGATTACCGCATCGGCTGGGCCACACCCGAGGTGGCGATCATGCTGATGCAGGGACGCGATGCCATTCCGCAGAGTTTTGTCATCTCTCGCAGCGGTCGCATTGTCAGGCGATTCGTGGGCTTTAATCCGATGGACACACCCAATCAAATAAGGACGGCCGTCCAGGAAGCCCTGAACGACAAAGGCACTGCTGACTGATAATCGGGGTTATCGATCCTTCGCTTCTTTAAGTTCTCGTTCTCCTTCTTTTTGCAGCCTGTCACCCTCGCGCGCTAGCTCCTCATCTTGCAATCCGTCCGCGACTTGTTTCTTCGCCTGGCCCTCAAGCTTTTTCATCTCTGCATCGACACGTTCTTCGACCTGATCCATTGGCGCCAGCTCGCCTGTTTCATCCTGCGTTTGAATCTTCTCTTTATCTAAAACCATGTTTGATCTCCATTATTAGTCTGTGCCTACTAGGCCCTTAAGATACAGGTGATTCTCTGAAAATGTGCGGCGGTTATTGAAGTACTAGAAAAAGACAACAATTTGACCTTCGTTTCTAGAAAGTGTTTGCCGCCGATTGAATGATGACGACCAGCTTTTGCCTCGACAAAGCAAAGGCGAGCAGATAGACTTCGAATGGAATGAAGTTTCTCTCGTCAATAAATGTTGTGCGTGTGGTGCTTGCCTTTACCGTGGCTTTGTGGATGGCCGGCGCCGGCTGCATGCTTGGCTGCAGCAACATGGCGATGGCCGCAGCTCACGCACCTGCCGCGACGCTATCAAACGTTGTGGTTGCCGGCGATGCTTGTGCATCGGCGCATTCACACGATTGTTGCGCGAGCCACGGCACGAAGTCCCCGACGAGGTCTAAAAAAGCAATAGCGCCGTCCGGTGCCGCGCTTGCGACCGAAATGGCCGGTGCGGCTTCGATGATGGAAAACTGCCCGCTGGCTGTAAATGCTTCAGCGGCGCTTTCGAAAGCTCGATCAGACCAGTCGCATAACCCACTTGATGCCGCGCGCTCAGAAGAACTTGGGCTCAATTTTGAAAAGCAAGAGAATACTCTTGCCGCACCATCCCTCTTACCTAATCGCGGTCATACCTACCTCCGCTGTTGTGTCTTCCTAATCTAGAGATCTGCCTGCCGTAGGACAGACATTCTTGTCTGTCCAATCGCTCAGATGGCCGCAGTCTGTCTCATGGCAGACAGGCGTCTGTCCGAACCAGGGACAGACAAGGATGTCTGTCCTACTCTGATAACAGGCAATAATTTTCTAAACAGGAGACTACAAATGAAAAACGCAAAAGGATTTGTCTTAGGTCTTGTGCTCGGGCTTGGCCTCGCCCTTTCAAGTGTCGGTTTTGCACAGGGCATCACGCAAACAGATCAGAAAAAGGAAGGCGCATCGTGTTGTGCTATGTCCTGCTGCAGCGGTGATTCGTGTGCAACGGTGAAGCACGACACAAAAAATCATGAGTCGAAAGCCGGCTGCTGCTGCAGCGGTGGTTCGTGTTCAATGATGAAACACGACTCAAAGCATCATGCGTCGAAGATGGATGCGGCTGCTGCAGTGGTGACTCGTGTGAGATGAAGATGAAAGACATGAAGGAAAAACCAAAGCAGTAAGAAAGAAGCCGAGCAGTAGCAGCAAGGTAAGCCGGCCTGCGAAGCAGGCGGCATATTAGTGGTCCCGGGCGTAAGCCCGGGGCTACGCCATCATCATGTTTTTCTTGAGCCCCGGAGGGGCGACAGTAAAGACAGAGGTTCTATGATTAGATTC
>JBDUCB010000423.1:0-4074 GCA_040003695.1 bacterium | reverse complement strand
GCGCATCAACTCCTTCGCTGCCTCGCTTGCCGGTTTTCTTTCATAGAGCACTGCATGAACCTCATTCGTAATGGGCATCTCAATGTCGAGCCGATCCGCAAGTGTCTTCACCGCCAGCGTCGTATTGATGCCTTCTGCAACTTCATTCATTCCGGCAGTAATCTCGTTCAGCTCGCGACCCTTTCCCAATTCCTGTCCTACAAAACGGTTGCGCGAAAGGCTTCCCGTACACGTAAGCACTAGATCGCCGAGCCCAGCCAATCCCATCATAGTTTCAAGTTTTGCGCCCTCGCGCAATGCCAGCCGCGTCATCTCGGCCAAGCCACGCGTAATCAGGGCGGCGACACTATTAGAACCAAGACCAAGGCCGGCCACCATTCCTGCCGCAATTGCCATGACGTTCTTTACTGAACCACCGAGTTCCGTCCCAACCAAATCATCGTTCGTATAGATGCGCAAATTTTCAAAACTCAATTCAGACTGAACGACGTGCGTCGCCTCCGGATTTTCGCTGGCGGCAACTATCGCAGTGGGATGCTTTTCAACCACCTCCCTGGCGAACGATGGTCCCGACAAACAAACAAAACGCGTCGCGAGACTTTCATTCATGACGTCGGCGACGATCTGCGAAATGCGCTTGCCAGTTTCGATCTCAATGCCTTTCGTCGCACTGACAATGATCATCTCCGGTTGCACTGCTTTCGCTATGCCTTTCAAGATCTCACGTGTCGCGTGAGACGGCGCGGCCAGGATGGTCAGTTCTGCGCCCCTCAACGCTGCGCCGATATCTTCGGTCGCGCGAACAGTATCGGGAATTGGCGCATCACTCAGGTAAAACGGGTTCGTGTGCTCAATATTGATTGATTCAACCACGGCAGGATTGCGTGACCAGACAAAGACCTCATGCCCAGCACGCGCCGCCATAATGGCCAGACCTGTTCCCCAGTTACCTGCTCCAAGGACGGTGATTCGTCTCATTTGGTTAGTCGGCGCCGTAGGCGCGGCAGATAGTAGCCCCGGGCGTAGCCCCGGGGTTAGCAGTCTAGTTCACTGCGGTAGCCCGCGAAGCGCCGACAGATTGCCATTTCATGTGAATTTACTTTCTGTCCCCTGAATTAGCCGCGCAATATTGCCTCGGTGCGCAAAGACAATTAGCACAGCGACGGCACTAGCGGCAGTTATTAGCGGTCCAAATTCCATCCGCAGCGTAATGTAGTTCTGGATCAAGATAACTAACGGTATGGTCACAGCGGCAACGATCGCGCCAAGTGAAACATAACGAGTTAACAAAACAATCACGAGAAAAATCACGCCTGCAAACGCGACCGCCATCGGAGCCAGGATAAGGAAAACCCCGACGCCCGTCGCCACGCCCTTGCCGCCGCGAAAGCGCAACCACACGGGAAACATGTGTCCCAGGATGACGGCAATTGCTGCCGCAGCTACCCACCAATATCCGTTTTGTCCTGACTCAGTTGTGCTGCCAGTCAAAGCTTGCAAGAAGCCAAGACTATTCGAACTCAGCGATTGTAGGGGCGAACCAGTGTGTCCGCCCTCTGCGAAGATCGGCAATCCTAAAATGACTTTGGCAATCGCAACCGCTGCCGCGCCCTTCAACGCATCGAGCACTAGTGTCATTACGCCAGCCGCTTTTCCCGCGCGCCGCGAAACGTTGGTCGCACCAGTGCCACCCGATCCGGTTTCCCTAACGTCCGCACCTTGTGTTGCACGTACGATCAGGTAACCGAATGGTATCGATCCGAGCAGATACGCGATAGGAATGACGAGAGCTCGCACCACTAAGTAATCTACGATGAAAGTATTCTTGCTACTTTTGAAAACATTAATTTCGTGAACAGCGATAAAGCTCGGGCGAGAACGACGGCTATGATGGGCCAGCTTCAACCAAATTTCAATGCGGGTGTTGACCTACGAATTGAGTCCAACAGTCTTTCGAAGGCGGGGTTTTAGATTTTCTTTCTTTTCAAATGAAGAGCCGCGAATGCACGTTCATGTCCGTTCCGCCAACGGTCAAGCGAAGTTCTGGCTTGAACCGCGCATCGAATTGGCAGAATTACGGTTTAAGGTCAGGAGGAATAAACACAGCTCGTAAAATTATTGAGGAACATAACGATGAAATCAGACAGAGGTGGCAAACTCATTTTAGAGGCTGAAGTCACTCAAATCGACATGCAGGGGATCTGGGTATTGGTTGGAGACACGGAGTCGTTTCTGCAGTTCGAAAAATTTCCCCGCTTCAGAGATGCCACTGTGGGTGCTATTCACAACGTCCAACTTGTAAACAAAAACCGCCTCTTCTGGCCGGATCTCGACATTGATCTGGCCGTTGAATCCATCGAACATCCCGAACGCTTTCCGCTAGTCGCAGAACCTTAAATTAACTTTCTTCGCAACAGATCCAGTGCCGCTTGCGAGGCGCGCCAGCGAACGAGTTGCCGATCACCGGGAATTTGTAACTTGCGCGATTTCGTTTGCATCTCATCAGCGAGCGCGATGTAAACGAGCCCGACAGGTTTTTCTTCAGTGCCACCGCCCGGTCCCGCAATTCCCGTTACTGACAACCCAAAATCGGTGCGCGCTCGTTTGCGAACTCCTTCTGCCATTGCCTCCGCAACTTCAACGCTAGCCGCGCCGTGTTCCCGTAGCAACTTTCGCTTAACATCAAGCGCTCGCGTCTTGGCTTCGTTCGAGTAAGCAACTACGCCTTCAATAAAATACTTTGACGATCCAGGAACATCCGTTAACCGCTGCGCAATCAACCCGCCGGTGCAACTCTCCGCCACCGCCAACGTGTACCCACCCAAGCTCAGCTTCAAACCGACTACCTGCTCCATCGTCTCACCGGCAAAAGAAAAAATCGCGTTACCCAGACGCTCCTCGATCTTTTCCGATAAGCTATCAAGCAAAGCATTTGCTTCTGCCTCCGATCTCCCGCGAGCTGTGAAATGAATTTCGACCTCGGTCTGGTTGAAAAGGATCGTCGTCTGCGGATTCTCGTATAGCGTGTAGACGGGCGCGATCTTCTCGTCCAAGGCGGATTCGCCAAAGCCGGCGACGCGAAGCATACGCCGAACGACTTTTATCGAACCCGCTCTGCCAACGAGTCTTGGCAGCACATGATTTTCAAACATAGGCCGCATCTCGCGCGGAGGTCCGGGCAGCAGAACGATCGCTACACCTTCGTGTTCAATAAACATTCCCGGCGCGCTACCGTTGGGATTCGGCAACACTTCAGCGTCTTCAATCACCATCGCCTGCCGCGAGTTTCGTTCCGGCATTGGATAGCCAAAACTCAAAAATCTTTGGCGCAATTCCTCAAGAATTTTCTCATCCAACAAAAGTCTGCGACCCAGCGCCCGGGCGACCACTTTGCGCGTCACGTCGTCTTCAGTGGGACCAAGGCCACCCGTGGTGATTACGACTTTCGAGCGTCGGGTCGCATCCTTGATCGCTTCTTCCAAGCGCGCATCGTCGTCACCGACAATCGTTTTTAGTTTTACTTCGATGCCGATGCTATTGAGTTTTTCGGTGAGCCAAAGACTGTTGGTGTCGGTTCGGTCAGGCGCCAAAAGCTCTGAGCCTATAGCTATGATTTCGGCTGAAAGAGTTTCGAACAAGCGGTAACCATTCGGGTAGGAACTTTCAGGAGGCGTTGTCTTCCTGATAGATGTCGTTAAGCACCTGCGAAATGGGAGGCGGCGCGGTGATTGAGCCAAGCGTACGTGAGGTAGAAATTCTCACGTCGTGTGGCAACCGCTGAGGCTGTTGTGATGTTTCGGTAGCGTACGCCTCGACCAGCCTCTTCAGTTGCTGTTGACTTTCTGCCAACAGCCGAGCTCCTCGCTCTTGATGCATTCGTTCCAAGCTCGCCATCGCGGCGATAATTGTGGCTGAACGCTTTGGTCTTCGCTCAATTTGCCGAAGTTTCGCAACGTAACGCCGCAACTGCCGCGAAGGCAATATATGCCGACTCTCCTTTAGTACTTCTTCTTCGGCAGCAAATCCGAGTTGTTCGACTGCGGCGTTGTAATCGCCGATGGAATAGTACAAAGC
>JBDUCB010000438.1:0-4079 GCA_040003695.1 bacterium | reverse complement strand
GCAGCCGTTGGAGCTGTAGTTACCTGGATCGTAGTGAAGCCTGCTTTCTGTGATGGTGGCGCACAAACCCGCGGAATCTGCTGATAATTCGATCCATGAGGTTGACTGTCCGACAAACTTTAGTTTGTCGTGCGTGAAGGAATTTCACCAACGAGGCGCGACAAACTGAAGTTTGTCGGACAACTAGTCAGAAGTTTTACCGAACAATACATTGATCCAATAGAAGGCAACTGTGCCGCTGCCAATAACCGCGCAGGTCGCAACCGTGCGCCAGAGAATGTCTGCGCCCGCGAATTTCCAAATCGCCAATAGCGCTGAGAGCACTGCCACCAGAATGCAGGCGCTGGTTGTCCAGAAGGAAATACTTCTGACCATTTCCGGATTCAGAAAGCCGCGTCTTTTCCGGCGCGGTTGCGAGTCTTCCAAATCAAACCTCCTAATCGAATCGCAGGTAACCTACAGGCACGAACAGTTCCCTGATGTTACGGGAGCGTGAATGTCGGAGGCAAGAAGTCCCAACAGTCAACACCAACGCAGATAAGCCCTCCGTGACGGTCGGGCTACTGCCCCGAACTCGATCCTGCAGGGACCTCAAGCTTGTTCCAGGCCCGCGTACTTCTGCACTAATTTTTTTTGACCGTAACCAGGGAACGTGACAGTAAGCTTGAGAGAATCGCCGACGCCCTCGCGGCGCAGCACCAAACCGCGTCCGTACTTCGCATGCTTCACATAAGAGCCTGGGACGAACTCAGAAGAGGGTGTCGGGTGTTGGGTGCTGGGTGTTGGGTGTTGTCCGCGCGAAGAACTCGTTTTAGGAGCTGGTCTATTGTCGCGTTCGCGCTGTTCCTTACTCGACTGAAAACTGCCGCCTGTATTGCCAAGTTGCTGAGAACGTTGCTTGAAGAATTCGGCGATAGAATCAACGCTGTCGTAAGTTTTCCCAGCGTACTTCTTTTTCTCTTTGCGATATTCGCCCTGTTCGTAATCAATCGCCGATGAGCCGCGCGCAAACGACAACCAGGATTTTCCAGGCGACAAATCTTCCATTAACTCCAACGGCATTTCGTTTAGAAACTGCGACGGCTCCGAGGCCAGCTCCTCGCCGTACACCCGGCGCTTCATCGCGTGCGTCACATATAAAAACTTTTCCGCGCGTGTCATGGCCACATAACAAAGGCGCCGCTCTTCTTCCATCTCAGCCGGATCCGTCGCCGAGCGCGAGTGTGGAAATAATCCGTCCTCTAAACCGGCGATAAATACGATGGGAAACTCCAGGCCCTTGGCCGAATGTGCCGTCATCAAAGTGACCGGCGCGTCGCGTTTGTACTGGTCCTGATCGGAAACCAAAGCCGAGTGATCGATAAACTCGCGCAACCCTTCGATGCCGGCTTCGTCGTAGTCGACGGCGGCGTTAACCAGTTCCTGCAAATTTTCCAAACGTGCTTCTGCTTCGTCCGTTTTTTCAGTCTTGAGCGAGTTCTCGTAACCGGTGTTGAAGATCGCTGCTTTGACGATGTCGGAAACAAGAGAATCAGTGTCGGGTGTTGGGTGTCGGGTGTCCGGTTCCGGACGTTGGACATTGGACACTGGACTTTGGACCACTCCAGCCAACTCACTAAGCCGGAGAATTATGCGTCGGAAGCTCCGCAGCGCCGAAATCGCACGCATGCTAAGGCCATCCGGCTTTTCGATAACTTGCGCGATCGTCTCCCAAAGACTCAAGCCAAAATCATTCGCCCGACGCGCGAGCTCGTCCAGCGTTTGTTTGCCG
This sequence comes from bacterium, assembly GCA_040003695.1. GTDB lineage: Bacteria > Acidobacteriota > Blastocatellia > Pyrinomonadales > Pyrinomonadaceae > PSRF01. The sequence continues at coordinate 2,308 of JBDUCB010000438.1, read as the reverse complement.
ATACCTCGAGGCGGACTATTGATTACTCGTTGTAACGCGATCGAATCGTTAGGATTCAAGGCGAGTTTCAGATATGCAATGATGTCGCGCACTTCCATCCGTTCGTAAAAGGAAAAACCACCGACGATGTTGTAAGGCAAACCCGCGCGGCGCATTGCTTCTTCGAAAACACGCGACTGTGAATTCGTGCGATACAACACTGCCGCGCGCGTTTCGTAATCTTCGCGACGATGCTCGACAATCTTTGACGCCACCCAGCGCGCTTCAGAGTCGGCATCGAAAGCCTGGTAATAACGAACCCGGTCGCCTTTAGGATTAGAGGTCCAGAGGTTCTTCCCCTTGCGCTCGAGGTTGTGTTTTACGACTGCGCCCGCGACATCGAGAATCGTCTGCGTCGAACGATAGTTTTGTTCGAGACGAATAGTTCTTGTGTTAGCAAAGTGTTTTTCAAAGTTGAGAATGTTCGTTATGTCGGCACCGCGCCATTTGTAGATTGACTGGTCCTCGTCGCCCACCACCGCAATGTTTTGCTGCTTTTCGGTCAGCAAACTGATTAAAGCAAACTGAAGCGAGTTTGTGTCCTGATACTCATCGACCAAAATGTATTTGAATTTGTTGTTGTATTTCTCGCGTACCTCTGGGACATCACGCAGCAAACGGACGGCCTTGATCATCAAGTCATCGAAATCGAGTGCGTTGTTGGCGTGCAAGCGTTCCTCGTACAGCTTGTAAACGCGGGCCATGGCTGCACGGCGTTCATCGACGTAATCGGCTCGGGCTGCGAATGCCTCCACATCTTCGCCGCGATTTTTCGCGGAACTGATCGCGGACTGCGTGGCGCGTACGCCGAGGTGCTTTTCGTCATAACCTAGATCTTTAATGCAGTTCTTGATTAGCCGTTGCGAATCATCCTGATCGTAAATCGTGAATGTGCGAGTGTACTTATCGTTTAGCTTTTCGATGTCCTGTCGCAGGATGCGCACGCACAAACTGTGAAAGGTGGAGACGAGTGGAGCGCTGGAAAGCTCCTGCCCGCGCAGCAGACGCTGCACGCGCAAGCGCATTTCTTCCGCCGCCTTGTTAGTAAAAGTGACTGCGAGGATGTTCCAGGGGGCGATGCCTTTTTCGGAAATAAGATAGGCAATGCGGTGTGCGATAACGCGTGTCTTGCCCGAGCCGGCGCCGGCAAGAATCAGCAGCGGTCCATCGGTAGCAATCACAGCTTCGCGCTGTTGTTCGTTGAGTGAATCAAGAAAGTCCATTTGAATCGTTTAAGGCAGCTCGCTAATGCGAACGTAGCCCGGCTCGATGACTACAAACGATCGGCTCAGCCGGTCGAGGTGCTTTGCCACGACATCACAAACGACTTTTGCCATGACACTGCGACGGTTGCCAGGGAAGCGAATGAAAATGACACCATTACTTTTTGCCCCGGCAACGTGCACTAACCAGCCGAAATCCTTGTCTTCAGTGATTAGTATTCGCTCTTCGCGTGCAGCAAAATCGATAAGCTTTCGGTCGTCGGACCTGCTCATCATTTCAGCTACGGCGAGCACATCATACCCTTCAGCGCGTAACGCTCGCACGACTCCAAAGTCGCAGCTTTCGTCTGCCAGAAAATTAGCTTTTTACCGTTCACGAACTAGACGGGGTGAGAATGGTTTCATTCGCTAATGAATCAGCGGCGTAGAGCAAAGCGGCCTGTATATCGTTACGAGTCAGACGCGGGTAAGCCTCTAGAATTTCAGCTTCGGCGAGACCTTCTCCTAGCTTGCGCAAGATCACCTCCACCGGAATACGCGTTCCACGAATCACAGCTTTTCCCAGCATTACATCGGGATTGAGTTCTATTCGATCATTCATAAATGTGATCGTTGCCGAATTTTCTCGTGGTGTCAACTCGCGTGTTTGTCCAGTTTGGCGAGCATCTCAAACGTGCGTCTCCGAAAAACAGGTCCATTCAAAACTGTCAACACAAAAGGAATCATATCCGAAGATTACACAGATTCCGCAGATTTTGTTTGAAGGCGGAAGTAGTGGTTTGTCAATTCATTAATCGGTGTAATCTGCGTAATCTGCGGATTAAATTTGACCACAAGAATCGGATAGATTTGATCAGCGTGCGCTCCTATTATCACCGAGAAGTCAGAATGCTGAAGATATTTGGAAGGTGCTACTATGAGTGCAGTAATGAAGCCACAAGCCAACCTTTTTCCCGACGATCAGGAAGCGAAATGGAATGCCGTGTTGTCGAAAGACCGCCGGTTTGATGGCCGGTTTGTATTCGCAGTAAGTTCGACCCACATCT
>JBDUCB010000352.1:0-4082 GCA_040003695.1 bacterium | reverse complement strand
GAATAAAGGTTTTGCAGACCTCTGCCTTACCACTTGGCTACGCCGCCCTGAAAGGATGAAGGATGAAGGCGGAAGGATGAAGTTTGCAGTCCGTTAACTCGGCGGTGAAAGTGCAGACTTTCATCTTTCATCCTTCCGCCTTCATCCTTCAGATCTTGGAGCGGGAGACGAGATTTGAACTCGCGACCCTCGCCTTGGCAAGGCGATGCTCTACCACTGAGCTACTCCCGCTTTGGAGCAGCAGCGATTCTAATGATTCGATGTTTGTTGTCAAGCGAGCGAAATTCGAACCATGAAGTGATGCGTCAATCACAATGTTCCGTCCCATGAGGTCAGTACCACACCGCGGTAGCGGGTGGGTTGCTGAGCGCCAAGTGTCGATTGGCGATTGGCAATTGGCGTGTAACCGATCATTAAGCTACAACCGGCAATTGCATAACGGCAATGTTCTGACCCACCCGCTACCGCGGTGTGGTACTGACCCCATCGGACCGCGACTATCGCGTTGTAGGCGCCACAAACTCATCCAAACAAGTTGCAGCCGTCAATCGTAGTATCTGTCCGACCAGGCGCGTTTGCGCAGTTGGTCTTCGGTCCAATAGCTGCGCAGCAATTCAATCTCTGGAGCGAGGCGATCGTCCTCTTCTGCTCCAAATACAATCGTCACTACGTCATACCGATAGGGCGCGCCGACGAGCCCAAACATACGCCGGTACGCGCGCGCAGCGCGAGCAATTTGCCGCTGCTTGCGACGGTCAACGTTCACCTGCGGCGACGCAAACCAATCTGAAGCCCGGCTCTTCACTTCAACAAAACAAAGCGTGTCGCCGTGATAAGCGACGAGATCAATTTCAACATTGATTGCAGCGTCGAGTCTGTTGCGACCAACCGGAAGAGCAAAGTTTGTGGCGACAATCCGGTAGCCGAGCTGTTGCAGGTAAGCGGCGGCAAGTTCTTCACCGCGACGACCGAGTTCCAGTTGCCTGGAAACGGATTGAGCGGTTGCGGATTTTTCAGACATTATGATTGAGGATTAGTAAATCCATTTCGTGTTTGTTCGTGGATCGTCTAACCGACGTTGGATAAAAACGATCCACGAAAATCACACGAAATTACACGAACCAGGACCTGATTTTCTATTGTTGACATCTGCCGTTCCCATTTACAAACTGCGCGGGGTGCCTGGGCCGCTTGGCTTTCCAATGTCGCGCTCATAAGCAACTTTCAACCATCGTTTTACTTCTTCGTCAATGTCTTTCAACGACGTGATCTCAAAGCGATGTGTGATGCGATCCTTTTTTGCAAAGCCGCCGGTATCAATTAGCCGGCCCTTTGCTTTAGTATCGCCGAGCGCGAGACCGAAATCGATGCGAATGCGCGTGGTCGGTTTGATTTGCGCAAAGACATGGTTGCGATAAAGGGGCACAATCGTTTGACAGGGACAAGCCTTCACGTCTTTGCCCGCGCTCAAGCCAAGCTTCAACAAGGCGTCGTAGATCGGGCGCAGGTGGGCTTTACCGGCGGCGAACATTGTCTCGACGTAACCTTCGGCAGCTTTCAAATATGTCTCAGGCTCGCCGATTTCGGTGCCCTTGCCATCGGCGCGTTCCGCCAGCCACCAGGCGCTGTTGGTGCCAAGCCCATATTCAGTCTTCAGCCACTCTCGTCGCGCTTTCTCATCCTTTGGTCCCGATTTCTTTATTAGCTTCAACCATTCATCAAGCGAGCGCCCCGTCTTATCTTTGAGTTCCGCGATCCACTTCTGCGTCATCAACACGCCCGGATGAATGCCGTAGATCGATTTCTTTTTCGCTTCGGTTGCTGCACGTGCCATGATCGTTTTCCTTCCCCAAATTACGGCGGGCAGCGCCCGCCTCTAAACGACAACGATGGGCAGCGCCTGCCTCTAAACGACAACTAGGGGCAGCGCCCGCCCATCAACTAATTACCAGTTAAACTAAGTCCGCGGTGGTCATGAATCGTGGTGGCCTGCGCGCGTTTGTTGCCTGCTCAAATGCGTACGCAAACTTGATCAACTTCGGCTCGCTCCACGCGCCGCCAAAGAATGAAATACCGACTGGTAGTCCAAACACATGACCGCCCGGCACAGTGATGTGCGGATAACCTGCAACCGCAGACGCTGAAGAGTATCCGCCGGTAAAGTGATCGCCATTGATCCAGTCGGTAGGCCACGCGGGCCCGCCAGTCGGCGCTATTAGCGCGTCGAGGCGATTTTTCTTCATCACAAAATCAATTCCTTCGGTACGCGTCAGCGAATGATTTTTTCGCAGTGCAGAAAGATACTGCTTGCTGGTTAACGGTCCCTTTGCCTCAGCCTTGATGAATAAGTCCTGACCGAAGTACGGCATTTCGCGAGTGCTGTTCTTTTCGTTGAACTCAATGACTTCTTTCAGAGAGCGCACGCGCGCGCTCGAGCCGAGACGTGCCAGGTAAGCATTTAGATCGGCCTTGAACTCGTACAACAGCACCTCGAGTTCTGACTCGTCAAATTTTCCCGAGGTTGGAATGTCAGCCGGATCGATAACGACGGCGCCAAGTGTTTTCAACTCGCTAATCAAGGCGGTCATCAACTTATCAACACGATCGTTGAAGCCGAAATATTTTCGAGCCACTCCCAGCCGGGCGCCCCGCAAGCCATCCTTGTCCAGAAACTGCGTGTAGTCAGTAAAAGATTTTACGGCGCTGGTTTTTGTCAGCGCGTCGCTTGCGTCAACGCCGGTCAACGCACCCAGAAGAATGGCCGCATCACGAACCGTTCGAGCCATCGGACCCGCCGTATCCTGACTATGAGAAATAGGAATGATGCCGCTGCGGCTAACAAGCCCAACGGTAGGTTTGATTCCGACTAATGAATTTGCGGACGAAGGGCAAACTACTGAACCATCTGTTTCAGTTCCAATAGCGGCCCCGCAAAGATTCGCGGCGGCAGCCGCGCCCGATCCGGAACTGGAACCGCAGGGATTTCGATCGAGAACGTAAGGATTTTTTGTTTGTCCGCCGCGAGCGCTCCAGCCGCTGGTTGAATGGTTCGAGCGAAAGTTGGCCCATTCGCTGAGATTCGTTTTCCCCAGGATGATTGCACCAGCATCGCGCATCTTTTTTGCGACGAAAGAATCCCGGACGGCGTGCGAACCCTCGAGCGCCAGCGAACCCGCCGTCGTCATCATGCGATCGCCCGTGTCAATGTTGTCCTTAATTAAGATGGGAATGCCATGAAGCGGCCCGCGGACGCGACCTTGCTTGCGTTCCTGATCGAGCGCGTCAGCAATCGCGGCCGCCTCGGGATTGATCTCGATAATGGAATTGATCTTTGGCCCACCGCGATCTACATCGGTTATGCGTTCAATATATCTCCGCACCAGCGAATGCGCGGTGAACCTTCCCGACTTCATTCCGTCCTGAAGATCGGAAAGACTCAGCTCTTCTAACTCAAAATCTTTGGGGAGACACGGCGTCTCGACAGCTTCTTTTGAGGCGAGCAAGGATGCGGGCTTAGCGAGCGCCAAACCACCGCCGAGCGCGGTGGTCTGCAAAAAGGTTCTACGCTTCATGAAATTGCTTTTCTAACTGGCCTTCTTAGGCACATGACTCATTAACGCAAGCAGGTTGTTTTCCGAATCGCGGAATGCAGCAAGCCAGAGATCGTAGGTGACCATATCCGCGACAAATTCCGGTTGTTCTTCAAATTGAACACCGCGTGCGGAAAGCGTTTGAGTCGCTTGCTGAATATCGTCGACGTTAAAGTAGAGAACAGAACTGGGATGATCAAACTCCGGTTTCGCGGGCAATGACAGCATCAGTCTGATTCCATCGCAATCAAAGAAGGCTAAATTTGGCGGCACGCTGAACAAAAGCTTCATCCCCAGCTTGTCACGATAAAAACCAACTGCACGTTCAATATCATGAGCATTGACTGCAATCTGCTCAATGGCAGACAAGCCAAAGGTAGTTTCATCGGCCATCACTTTACTCCGAATTAGAGACTTGGGTTTGCGGGCAACGGTATAGCCGACGAGCGATGCTGTAGTCAAACAAATTTCGTATAGTGTCCTCATCTCTGT
>JBDUCB010000130.1:0-4083 GCA_040003695.1 bacterium | reverse complement strand
TCTTCGAGCCATTGCCCAAGCGAACCAGCGAACGCCATGTTCGTTCCGACAAGTTTCAGTGCCTCTGCTTGGCCCAGTTCGACAAAAGGTGGGGGCATATTATCCTCTAGAGAAAGCGGAAATAGTCCACATTAGGTGAAGAACGCACCGTTACATCATATTCGCGCCGTACGTGTCTACGAGCTGGCCGCCAAAGAAACGGCCGAACTTGAGCATCGCCTGCCAACGCTCAGTCAGGCCCTTTGCATTTGTCACTTGCATAGTTGTCAATTGGCGCATGAAGGACGCGATCGGAATGCGCAGAATTCCTTTGCCAAGTACGCGACCCTGGTCGTCGTCGCCTTCGTGCAAGGTGATGTAAAGCGTCGTCGTGTCGGACCAACTATCAATTCCCGGATCGTCATGAATAACCTTGAAGCCGTAGAAGAAAAATGTTTTTCCCTCAACGGAAGAAATCTTCATCTTGTATTGCATGCGCTTCGTTTCCACTCTCTCACGGTCCAACAGGAAATAATTAAACTGCCCCTCAGTCACCGTTAGGGCTTGGGTGGAAAGCGCGGGCGCCAGAACGCTGCCCAGCATTGGCGACACGTAATTCACATCTGCGATGGTGCGTTCGAGATCGTCAGAAATGATCGTGAGAATGAATTGAAATGGAGACCCGTCAGCTCTGCCTTGAACAGAACCTCGCTTGTACGCGTCGGCTCCATCATCCGTGACGCTAGTCGAAAAATAACCGCTCATGCTTTCGGAGAAGCGAACACCAAGTTTAGGTGGCGCCACTTCGATCCTCGGCTCTGACGGCAAGTCATATTTGAAACTGAATCCGTGATCCTCTGCCATAAGCGCCGCGCAACGCTCCGCCACCGCCGAAATCGTAAATAACGGATTGACGCCTAGCGGCCGCGGTATGACTGAGCCGTCGCTTACGTAAAGACTTTTGTATGCCTCGGTTCCTTGTGAACCTGAAAAGACCTGGCCTTTGTGATTCACTACGCCCGTTTCGGCGCCGTCAGCCATGACGCAGCCTCCGAGCGGATGCACTGTTACCAAATCCTCTCCGGTGATCTTGTTAGTGACCGGATTTTTGAGATATGTGCCGCCCAATGCTGCCGTCGCTTGCTGCTGTTTATCGGCCACTTTGCGAAAGATTGGTTGTTTCCCAACATTGGGCCAAACTATTCGCAGCCGATCGTCCTCGAGCCTTAGTTGCCCCTTATCGTCGTCATGGGCCATCGTCAAAAACGTTTGGGTGTTGTGCACTGCGCCGTGATAAGCGCCACGTACCAGACTCTCCAATTCGCGGGCTCGTTCCTTGATCGTGTCACGTATGCCGCTGTCGGTATCCTTACCGAGTAACGCCGAGGCGGTCGAAAGCAACCCGGGTAACAACCCCGCGAATGCTCCGGCAATGGAACCTTCTTCGATAACGTAGCCATCCTCAACCGGCTCTTTGTAACGCAGATCGATGATGCCGGTGATACACGGCCCCACCTTTTCCCGCTCTACTCCGTTATCGACAGGCGGCCGATGTCCGAAGCCAATTCCATTTATTTCTTCGTCACAATTGTAAGCGAACGCCAGGAAGTCGCCGTTCCCGGTAAAGTGCTCGCCTACCTGATTCGAAAGAGGAAGCCCTCCGTTTTTTTTCGAGCGCAAGAGTATTTCAGTAGAACCCAGGCTGCCGGCCGCAAGCACAACAATGTCGGCCGTAACAAACATTGTCGGCGCATCAAACTTATCGCGCCCCGTATTTAGCAGTTGATAATGGACCAGCCAGCGATCGTCTCGGCGCGAGAGATAGCGTACTGAGACCTGCGTGAAGATTTCCGCGCCATGGTTTTTGGCGTCCGGCAAATAATTCATTATTACGGTGTTTTTCGCACGATAGTTACAGCCAGTCATGCAATCGCCGCAGCCAACGCACGGATGTTGTTCGACACCGACGTGATTCACATTGTCGAGCAGCGTGTCGAAATTCACGTTGATTGGCGGACGATAAAAAGGCTCCTGGATGTAGTCAGCAGATTTTTTCAGAGCATTGAGTTTCGCCAGTGGTGGAAACTCTTGCGGCCGCGTTTCGTCCGGGTAAGGCGCCGGCTTGAGCATGTCGCGCGCGTGCGAGTAACCGGCATTGAGAATGTTCGGATCGTTTCTAAATTCTGCGGGCCACTCCGGTAATTTGAAGACGCGGGGATCCGCCGGTAGCGCGACGTTCGCGTTTAGGAGTGATGTCCCTCCCAATCCGCAACCGACGAACACACTGATATCGTCGTTCACACGCATGTCGTAAAGACCGGTGCGTGGGCCGGTGTGCAGTTTCGGCAGATCGACCTGCACCTCACGCAGCGCCTCGGCTTCGGTATCCGGATATTCGCCGGGTTTGATTAGCTGATGTTCTGCATCGAAGTCACCGGGCTGAAATTCCTTGCCACGCTCCAGTATGCAGACTTCCTGGCCGGCGCGAGCCATGCGGGACGCAGTAATACCACCGCCGTAACCCGAACCGACGATCACAATTTTGTAGTGACTCTTGAGGTGTTCCAGGGGCGACGAAAGACGAGCCATTGAGTTGGCTCCTTTCTGAGGAAATGGTTTGACCTGCTTCAGGATGCTCAGATGTGAGCTGAGCTACCGGTGGCCTTTCAAGAATGCTGCGAGAGAAATTTTTCCAGCAGACTTTATAGTTTCTTTACCTTGACGAAGGCGTTATATGCCAGATGTCTTGCTACGGTCAATAGAAAACCCGCGGATTCCCAAGAGTGGGGAAGCCGCGGGACACAAATTTGGCCAATCTTTCTTGAAACGCGCCCGTTGAGGTCAGCGGACCCTAAAAAGGAATATCGTCATCTGCCACGTCCGTTTGTTCGCCGGTGCTGGCGCTGCCTGCAGCGGCGGCCCGCTCCATTGGCGGTTCTTCAGCCCGGCCACCGCCAATAAACTGCATGTCCGTACCGTGAACTTCCAACGTGTGTCGCGCTTTGCCGTCGCGATCAGTCCACTCTTCAACACGCAGCCTGCCTTCGATGTAAACCGGCCTGCCCTTGGTCAAATACTGCGACGCCGTTTCTGCCTGGCGTCCCCAGAGCGTGACGCGAAACCAGGTCGTCTGATCCTGCATCTCGCCGGCTTTGTCTTTGCGCCGCTCGTTCGTCGCCATACTGAAACTGCATACCGGCGTCCCTTGAGGCGTATAACGCAGCTCGGGATCGCGACCAAGATTGCCAACCAGAATCACTTTGTTGAACGACATGAGGGACCTCTCAAAGTTAATTTAAATAGGGAACTCGCGCGTATCCTACTGGCGCATTTGGTGGTGGTCAAGTAGCCGCTCTGCGGAGTGGATATCAGGAGTCATGCAAAAAATGCAGCATCGCGTTTGCCGGACGACTTCTGTTAGACTACGGGCGAAAAGTCGTTTGCTGGAACCCGCTACCGGTATGAATCCCAAGGTTTACATCGAAACGTTTGGCTGCCAAATGAACGTCGCCGATACGGAACGCGCGGTAACAGGCTTGCGAAAAGCCGGTTACGAAATGACGCCTGTGGCCGCTGAGGCTGACGTTGTACTTTTGAATACTTGTTCTGTTAGAGAGCGTGCCGCAAGAAAAGTTTTCCGGCGTGTGGGTGAACTACGGAAATCACCGCGGCATCCTGTTATTGGCGTGATGGGATGCGTGGCGCAACTGGAAGGGCCGGCGATTTTCCAAAGACTTTCCGCTGTCGATCTGGTTATCGGCACTCAAGCCACTGATCGAATCTCATCGCTGCTCGAGCGAGTCAACGAGGGCGAAAAGTCGGTCATCGATCTGGATGAAAGACGGGAAGGCGAGATTTGGGATGTATCACCCGCGGAGCGACGCTCGCCCTATGTTGCGTTCGTTCCCATCATCGAAGGCTGTAACAAGTTCTGCTCCTTTTGTATTGTTCCTTATTCTCGCGGTCGCGAGAAGAGTCGCAGCGCGACTGAAATTGTTGCCGAAGTAAAGCAATTGCGTTCGTTTGGATATAAAGAGGTGCAGTTGATCGGCCAGAATGTAAACAGCTACCGGCCGAAATCCGATGAGGGTCTTGAAGGTTATG
>JBDUCB010000194.1:0-4084 GCA_040003695.1 bacterium | reverse complement strand
GCACTTACAACTCGGGCATGGGCGCCACCATGATCACCGACAACCACACGCCGTTACCCGAAGCGACCATTGCTTTGCCTTCGGGCGATCGCACCACGTCGGGATTGCTTGAAGCCATTGAAGGCGCGCGCACCAAGCCTGAAGAAATTGCCGCCGCGCGCATAGAGCGTGAAGGCGACCTGCTCGCTTTGATTAGCAAAGTTGGAGTCACCTTGTTGGCCTCTACAACACTCAGCGAAACTCTCGAACAGATCGTCTCGCTGGTATTTGAAGCCGTGCCGGCTGACCGTTGCCTGCTGATGATGCGCGATGAAGGCAGCGAGGAATTGAAAGTGGCCGTGGCGCGTCTGCGCGATCGCGTGGGCGAAGTGGGCGAGATTCGCGTCAGCCGCAATGTGATGGATGAAGTGATGATGCGCGGCAAGTCGGTGCTGACTTCAGACGCGCAGCACGATCCGCGGTTCGCGAGCGGCACAATGGTCTTGCAGGGCGTCAGATCGGTTCTGGCCGTGCCGCTTGGAGTTTCGGAAAAAGTATTTGGCATCGTCTATGCAGATTCGCCAATCGCCGAAGGACGTTTCACCGAGGACCATCTGAAAGTTTTGACGACGCTTGCGTCTGTGGCCGCGATTCGAGTTGAAAACGCGCGTTTGGCGGAAGCTCGACTGCAACAGGAGCGACTGGAACGAGAATTACAACTTGCCATGGAAATTCAGCAACGTTTCCAGCCGGCTGCCCCGCCGATAGTTTTTGGCTACGAGCTACAGGGAATCAGTTTCCCTTGTTATGAAATTGGCGGCGACTACTACGACTTTATTCGACGTGAAGATGGGCGGCTGGTAATTGCGCTCGGCGACGTTTCCGGGAAGGGAACCGCAGCCGCGCTGCTAATGTCGTCGCTGCACGCGGCGATTCATGCGCAAACCGGCTCGCACGATACGTTAGTGGAAACAGTCTCCGCGGTTAATCGTTATCTCGCCGATAACATTCCACCGAATCGGTTTGTCACGCTCTTCTATGCAGAGCTCGATCCGGAATCTGGTGCTTTATCTTTTCTGAATGCCGGTCACAATCCCCCCTTGATTGTTCACGCGGCAGGAACTGTCGAGCAGTTAGCTTCAGGCGGTTTGCCTTTGGGAATCAAACGCGACGCAGAATATCGCGAAGGCCGCACTCAGTTGCAACTCGGCGACGTGCTGGTGATTTATTCCGATGGGGTGACGGAGGCGGCCAGCCCAACTGGAGAAGAGTTTGGACCAACGCGACTTTATGAAGTTGTTTCCCGCAACGTTGATGCATCGGCAGCCGGAATTCGCGATCGCATCGAATCGGCGCTCACTAAGTTTTCCCAGGGCACGCAAGCGGCTGACGACATTACACTGGTGATCTGCAAACGTCAGACTGAAGCCAGGCGAATGGCCGCCAGTAGCGGCTCGATTGCCCCAGTCATCCGCTAGCAGCCAGCGCGTAACTACTCACCATGCTTACCGGGTAACAATGCTTCAAACGCCAGGTTTTGGGGCCCGTTCTCGTCGCAGATCGCAAACACGGCTTTCTTACCATCATCGCCTAGTTCGTACATTGCCACGCCCGCATACTGTCCTCTTGCGTTGAGAATATAGAACCTAACGTAAAAGTTTGGATTGCCGTCGCGCTTGAGCAAACGCTTTTCGTAGGTGCTCGCCTTAATTCTTCTGAGCGCTTCCATCCCAGCATCTTTCGGATGTTTGCCGCGACGCATCTCCTCGACAATCAGGAACGAGCACAGACCGTAAAGGTTTGCTTCGCCGCGGCCGGTCGAACCAACCGCGCCCACTTCTCCATCGACATACAATCCTGCCCCGAGAATAGGTGAGTCGCCAACGCGGCCCGGCATCTTCCAGGCCAGGCCGCTGGTGGTAGTGACGCCGCAAATCTCGCCCTTCGAGTTGATGCCGTTGCCATTGATGGTGCCGTGCAGGTTCTCTTCTCGAATCAGACCCTGCGCCAGCATTTCCAGCGTCGCGCGTCGTTCGGCTTCCGCGCGCTTTTTCGGATCGAGATAGTGTTCCGGATCGATCTTTCGCTTCCATTCCAACCACTTGCGGTGCGAGTTTTCCGTATTCAGATCCTCTTCGATTGTGAAGCCCATGTTGCGCGCAAACTCCTGCGCGCCTTTTCCCACCAGCAAATGATGATCGGTGTTCTCCATCACCGCTTTGGCAACCAGCGAAGGCGTACGCACTCCCTCCAGCGCCGCCACCGCGCCGGCGCGTTTCTTTGGACCATGCATGCACGAGGCATCAAGCTGCACCACCCCATCGGCATTCGGCAATCCGCCATAGCCGACACTGTCGTCCAATGGATCGAGCTCAACGATGTTCACGCCGGCGATGAGGGCATCAAGTACGTCGGCGCCCTGAGTGATCATTGCGAAAGCCTTTTGCACCGCAGTCACGTCACCGCCGTTTTTGTATTTGTTGCCATTTGAGGAAGCGATGACGAAGGGCTTGATAGCCTGCGCAACAACGCCAGGGAACCTGATGACTTTTGACTTGGTTCCCGCAAGCGTAAGCCCCGCAGCAGCGCTATCGCGCATGAACTCGCGGCGTTTAATTTTTCTCATAAGAGTTCCCAAGCTCAGAGTACAAACTTTAGTTTGCTGTCTTTACTTTTAGGGGACACCTAAATGTCCCACTTCTTCCCATAATCGAGGATCGGATATTCATCCCAGATCTGTTTTGCCCGATCCCTTCCTAGCTCTGCCAGAAACTTGGTCGCGCTCGACCATGGCCAATCTTGCCAGTGGTCGACGTAACCGTGGTGTACCGGATTGTGATGGACATAATTTAATGTTGCCCAAAAGTGGCGCTGTGATTTGATTGGTCGCTCGAAACAGTTATACCAGACTTGACGACGTCGTTGTCCATCTTCACCATTCCACGTGAACGAGGAACGGCCATGAAAGAATCCAAGTGCCTTGCGCAATTCCTTTATTCGTTCAGTGCATATGACTACATGATAATGATTCGGAAGAATGCACCACGCATAAATAGCGGAACAGAATTCGTTACATGCTTTAAGGACGTCTTCTTCGCACTGTGTCATACGAGCGGGACTGACCCCGATGATTAAGGCATGATTGAAGCATGAGGCGGAAATCAAGTACCGATGACTGCCCTCAAGATCCAAGTGCGGTGGCGAATGCCAGGGAAGTTTGCGGCCACGACGAAGAGCGAGTGCTCCTTTCGTTGCACCTCGGTCAGTTTTCGCCAGTTGTACATTTCAATGAGGTTAACTTTTGGGGAAGTTGAGCAAGCTAAAGCTTGGACTCTAAACTTTCTCTTATTCTTTCTGCTGTCTTGGGTCCAACACCATCGACCAGATCAAGCCCGCCACCGGCGACGAATTTTTTTAGCTCCTTAAGCGAAGACACTTTAAACTTCTGGTGAAACATCGCAGCAGTCTTTGGACCAACTCCGGGAAGTTCCAAAAGATCGAGAACAGTTTCCGGCGTTTCCGCCGTTATCTTTTCCCAGGCGTTGAAGGTGCCGCGATCGAGAAGTTCGATAATCTTTCCGGCGATTGCTTTCCCCACGCCGGGAATCGACTGCAAACCGGCGATGCCCTCGTCTTTGGCGATTTGTTTCAACGGGGTGGGCCAGGTTTCGATCGCCTCGGCTGCGTTGCGATATGACCGCAGGCGAAACGGATCGTCGCCGCGAATCTCCATTAACGCAGCGAGCCGGTGGAAGCGACGCGCAATCGATTCATTGTCCATTTTCAGGAAATCTTCGGGGTTTGATCGCCGGCTGTCAATAGGTAGTTGAGAATCGCAAACTGAAGTTTGCGCTACATTTCACGCGACGATCATGGTGCCGGTGCCGCTGTCGGTGAAGATTTCGGAGAGCAGTGCATTGCGAGTGGTACCGCTGAGGATGTGCGCGCTGTGCACGCCGCGGCGCAACAGCATCGTGATGTTTTGCAGCTTCGGGATCATGCCGCCGGTGGCGCTGCCGGCGGTAATCATGGCGTCAGCTTCCGCGGCGGTAAGTCTCGAGAGCTTTGTTTCCGGCTCGCCGGCGCGCAAATAAATTCCATCAAC
>JBDUCB010000026.1:0-4093 GCA_040003695.1 bacterium | reverse complement strand
GATCTTCTTTAAGCGATGACAAAGCACGTAAAGCTTTTTCAATTCCTTTGCCGGGCGTGATGAGGCCGAAGTTGGCAATTTGCACGATGCCATTTGTAGTTCGCGTAGTGTCTCGGGCCGGCTGCGGTTTAATCGGCATGTTGATATGCGCTACAGGGAGCGTCGGTGCAAGCGCTGCGAAGCGTGCGCGAACCCACTCCGAATGAACGACGATGGCTTCCGCGGCACGAGCGAGCAAGCAGTTGAGTGGAAAATCCAGGGGCCGGTCCAATTGCGGTGGAATGCTGCCGCGCTCCAGCGCCTCCGCCGCTTCCCGCGTTGCCCGCTTGCCATGACAAGCCAGAACCTCTTCCAGATATATCTCTACACGATCGCGCGCCTGAGCCAGACCAAGGAAAAAATCCTGCAAAGCGTAATCGTGGAAGACGACGATGCCAGGATGCCGGCGTATCACCTCGAGCATCCCGGCGTGATAGCGATGATCGTTTCCCATGTGATAGACGATCGCCTCATAGTCGCTGAGCGTTTTCAGAACTGATGGATCGCGCCGGTAGTCGTGGTAAGTAAATCGGGAACGCATTTCGGCGTTAGACGGTTGAAAGCCGTCGACGAACAGAGTGATGTCGGCCTCTGCCGCAAGATAAGGCAGAAGTTCTTCGCTGTAGTCTGAAATCCCGGAAGGTTGTGGATTGAGTGGACTGAAGTATGCGATTCTCATGGAGCGCAATAATGAGCGGACAAGAGCTACTCTGATGGCTGCGGCGATCGCCTATCTTGACAATCATCGACACGACATTGAAGATTCCTCGCGCCGTGGCGTCATAGGCTAAACACTGTGCCGGGCGCACCGTTGTCGTAAAAACCTTAAGAAATAATACCGTAACACTCCGCTCGTTCAAGCGCCATGCGCCAATCATTGCTGGAGACTGGAAAAAATTGAAGCAGATCCGCGGCTCACGACTGCTTGCGCGCCCACCGGTTCGCGAAGCGGCGATCTTTTTTGGTTTTGTTGCGTTGACTGTGCTGATGACCTGGCCCTGGGCGCTTCACATTCGCGACGCGGTGTCGGATCCGGGCGACCCTTACCTGAACGGTTGGATCATGTGGTGGGATTATTACCAAACGCTCCATGATCCGGTGCATCTGTTTCAAGCGCCAATCTTTTATCCTTACAGCTACACGCTTGCATACAGTGAACACAACTATGGCATCGCACTGCTGCTGTTTCCGTTTTACGCGCTCGGGATGAGACCGCTAACAGCGGCAGGCGTGGCGACTTTGCTTGGGTTTGTAATTTCCGGCTATGGCGCGTTTCGTCTGGTGCGCACGATGACGGCTTCGTCGGGCGCTGGGTGGGTAGGCGGCATAATCTTCGGCTTTGCTCTTTATCGTTTTGCTACCATCTCACACCTCAATTATCTCTTCGCCGGCTGGATACCTTTAACACTCGAAGCGCTCGTTTTGTTTTTGCGCCGACCGAGCTGGCGGCGGGCGGCCTGGCTGGGGGTCGCCTTCACGATGAATGGACTTTCCGTCATTCACTGGTTCGTGCTGATCCTGATTCCTCTAACGCTGTCCGGGGCATTTCTGTTGACGCGTTATAGGTTGTGGACGAACCGGCAAATGTGGTTGCAACTTTTCGTATGTCTAGCGCTATCCGGCCTGGTGCTTTTGCCGTTCCTGCTGCCGTATCAACGTGTTGCAAATCTTCAGGGGACAGTGCGTACCAGCGAGGATGCTGCAACCTATTCCGCTTACGCCAGAGACTGGCTCGCGGCGTCACCAATCAGCAAAGTCTGGAGAGGCTTTGGTCCAGTGCCGGACACTGGCGAACGCCACCTTTTTCCGGGCCTGCTTCCAATCGTCCTGATGATGTCAGCCTTGTTTCTTTCCCGATCACGGGGCTTGCAAAGAAACTCAAAGCTAGACGACCGAGAACAAGACAACTCCAATCAACGCGACCTGGAGCAAGACGCTAAACGCCAACCGTCAAAAAAACTGTTACTACTGTTGGACTTGCTGACTGTCACTTCGCTTGTCATCGCGGTAATTGCTTACGGCTATGGAGGCATCAAGCCTTTCGGACTTAAGCAACTGCACGTGCCAAATCAAGACAGGCCCCTGGCAGTTTTCTTCTTAGCGTTTTTCGTGCGGCTGTGTCTGGCCTATCCGCGGGTACTGCTCCAGGGTCGCGATCGTAATCTCATTGAAACGCTGCGACGTTGTTCAGAAGCGCTCGGCATCGGCTTGATCTGGATTATGCTCGGGTTCTTCGGCTCGTTCGGAATGAACTTCTTCTTTCACCGCCTGCTGTTCGAGTACGTTTTCATCTTTCGGAGCATTCGCGTGCCGGCGCGTTGGGCCATGATTGCGATGGTGGGGGTTGCGCTTTTGGGTGGACTGGGTGCGCAACGCATAGCGCAAGCGCTTGCCATATGGCGACCAGGCATTCGCCCGCCGCTTGTGTACGCTGTGCTGTGCGGCCTCTTGTTATTTGAGTCGCATTCCGCTCCGCTAACACTTTACCGCGGCGAGGTAGATCCTGATGCAGTGACCCTTTATCTGGCGAAGACCCCGATGCGCGGCGGCATTGTGGAGCTTCCCTCGGGCGTGCTGGAGAGCAACCATCGCTACGTATTGCGACAGGCGGACCATCGGCATCCATTGATAACCGCGTTCTCGGGCTTCGTTACCCCGACCGTTAAAGAGATAGAAACGCTTTCGCACAGCAGTCCCATTCCCGATCGGTTTTTCGATCTGCTGGATGAGATTCCCGCGTCCTATCTCGTAGTCCACGATTCCTCATTGCCGCCGGCTTCGCGTCCGGCCACCAAGTCTATGTTGGCGCGTGGAGTCGCGCAGGGGCGTTTGCGTTTCATTGGAGACTTCGCTGGCACTGGCATCAATGGGAACGATGGCGCGGAGCTTTTTGCCGTGGTGAAAACTGAGCCAGCTGCGCAATCGGGGGCACCATTACCATCGTACCTGAGACGGCGCGAACTCAGTTCTGACATGCGCGATGATCCCACCTTACTGGTGTCAGAGTTTGAGCATTGGAGTTTCCCGCTCTATCTCTTCTACAAAGTTTCCTATGGCCGTATGCCACGATACGAAGAGTTTATGAATGACGCTGAAGCAACTGGCCGTGGCGTGGTGTTGTTTGAAACAAATTGGGAGCAGCACTTACAAAGCAATATGCGTTCCTTTGCTCAAGCCTGGACGGAAAAACCCGCGTTCAAGAAAGCTTACGCTGGCACAATGGCCGGACAGTTTGTGGATCAACTATTGTCAAATGCCAGGTTGAGTCCGGAGGAGAGCGAGCGAACAGAGATGGTCGAAGGTCTCCAGAAAGGGACAGAGACACGCACCTCTGTTTTGCTGAAAGTGATTGCAAACGAAAGAGTGGTCCAGCGCGAGCGTAACACCGCGCTACTCTTGTTACATTATTTCGGCTATCTCAGGCGCAACCCTGATGATCCTCCGGATAATAGTTGGGATGGTTTTAACTATTGGCGGGCAGAACTGGAAAAAAGCGGCGACCCTGAACGAGTGACCCGCGCCTTCATGGTTTCGGGTGAATACCAGGGGATCAAAGAAGGTTGGAAATAAAGTGATGAGTGATGAGTGATGAGTGATGAGTAATGAGTGATGAGTGATGAGTAATGAGAGATGAGTGAGCATATCAATCACGCTTTGGAGCCAATTGAGGAAGGCAAACAAGAATACCCCTCGTGCCTTTCGGTCGTGGTGCCTGTCTATAACGAAGAGGCAACACTTAGTGCGGTGGTCGACAAGCTGCTGACGGTTCCGTGCCTGCTTGAAATCATTATCGTGGATGATTGCTCCAGCGACGGGACCGGCGAGGTTGCGCGGCGACTGTCGAGCCAGCATTCGCAGGTACGCGTTGCTCGTCACGCGCGCAACGCCGGAAAAACCGCGGCGCTTAGGACCGGTTTTGCGCTCACGAAGGGCGACATCGTCATCGTGCAGGATGCCGATCTCGAATATGACCCGGTAGACATCTATGGAGTTATTCGCCCGATACTTGAAGGGCATGCTGATGTAGTGTTCGGTTCACGGTTCCTTGTGCGCA
>JBDUCB010000363.1:0-4106 GCA_040003695.1 bacterium | reverse complement strand
GTGCCGCGATGTTTCCACGCGCCTGCTTAATCTCCAACTCAAACGACTGACCCTTGTAACGCAATCCGAGGGAACGCTCATGCCGCTGCTTTGCGGTTGGAAATCCTTCGCGACGAAGTACGTCCGTCGCGGTTCGTTCCATCTGGCGAAAAGCCTTATCCAGTTTTCTTTCAATGCCAGGCGTAACATCGAGCATAAGCGTCTGACTCTGGTTCTTAACGACATCCGCCGCCAGCACTCCGATCGCGGAAAGCGCGCCCGCCGCGTTTGGCAAAATGACGAGCGGAATACGAAGTGCCCGCGCTAGTTCAGTTGCATGCAAACCGCCCGCGCCGCCAAATGGCAGCAGAGCAAAATCGCGCGGATCGTAACCACGCTCCACCGAGATGCGACGAAGCGCGCGTTCCATGTTTGTGTTTGCTACAGACAATATTCCGTTTGCCGCCTGGACCATGTTCACTTTGCGCCCTGCTACCTTGCTCAACTCTGAAGTCAGCACCTTGATCGCTTTGCGTGCGCGCGCTTCATTAAGCACAAACTCTCCGCCCAACAAACCTGCGCCGCCAAAATGCCCCAGGACGACATGCGCGTCGGTAACCGTCGGCAGCAATGAACGGCCGTAACATGCCGGTCCAGGATCGGCGCCCGCCGAATCGGGTCCCACGCGCAGCGATCCGCCTTCATCAACTCGGGCGATTGAGCCACCACCGGCGCCGACCGTGTGAATGTCCATAACGGGAACAGCAACCGGAAGTCCTGCCAGTACGGCTTCATTAGTCATGCGCACGCCATCGCGTTCGCAGAGTGCGGCGTCAGTTGAAGTGCCGCCCATGTCAAATGTAATGATCTTTTCAAAACCTGCAGAGTGCGCCGTTTGCAATGCGCCGACAACTCCGCCTGCCGGTCCGGACAAAATTGTGCGCACAGGTTCCGCGCCGGCCACGTTTGCCGAGATGCTGCCACCCGACGACTGCATTACACGCAAGCGCGGCGTGTTCACTTCCAAATGCTTCAAATAAGTTCCCATCAGCGGTTGGAGATAAGCATTGATGGTCACCGTTGAGGTGCGTTCAAACTCTCGGTACTCCGGCAGGATTACATGTGAGATAGAAATAGGAATGTTGAGCACGGAAACGGCGCGCGCGATTTCTTGTTCGTGTTGAGGATGAACGAATGAGAACAGCAGACAGATCGCGATCGATTCAATTTTCTGTTGCTTTAGTTTCTCGACAAGCGCCGCTAATTCATCGTGATCCAGCGTCTCGAGTACTTCGCCATTCGCACTAACGCGCTCACGGACTCCAAAACGCAAATCGTCGGACACTAGCGCCGGCGGACGCACGGCGTTCAGATTGTAGAGCTCGGGTCGTGCCTGTCTTCCGATTGCGAGCACGTCTTCAAATCCTTTGGTGGTGATCAGCGCGGTACGCGCGCCGCGTCGTTGCAACAGCGCATTGGTGCCCACAGTAGTTCCGTGAACAACTTCGATGTTTGCTGGTTTGATGCCGGTTTTGTCGGCGACTTGTTGCAGTCCCTGGCGAATTGCGAGCGAAGGATCAGAGGGAGTTGATGCGAGCTTGAAAACTTCGAACCGTTTGCCGGACTGATAAACAAAATCGGTGAAGGTGCCGCCGGTATCAACGCCGACGCGGACGTGGCTTTGTTTTGATTTCGGCATTTTTAACGGTTAGGAGAAAGCAGTAGGCAGAAAGCACTAAGCAGAAGAAAAGGCTTTTATTTGTCTCTGCGTACTGCTTTCTGCTTACTGCCTACAGCACTTTCGCCCAACATCCGCTTTGGTTGGCAGCGCGCGCGCCGTCGAGCGCCAGTTGCACGCGATAGCCATCGGCAAACGTCGCCGCTCCTTCAACCTGATTCGTGCCCGCACGCAAAGCCTCGACTATCTTGCACGAGAAGGCGGTGAAGCCGCGCGACCAACTGCCGTCTTTCATTCCCGGAGCGATTGGATCCTGATCTACTTGCACTGGCCGCCACGTTCCCGAGCCGGCGGGCGAATGCCAAAGCTCGCCAGACTCCTCGACCATCAATGCGCCGGTGCTGCCGTAAACCTCAAAACGATTTTCGTATTTGCCGGATTCCACCACGGAAAGCGACGCTGTTCCGGTTACGCCTGTACCCAACTGCGAGTCAGTAAAGCGAAACGTCAATTTCGCGTCGTCGTCGGAAGTAACGCCCCGCATTGCGCCGCCGCCCTTTTTATCGGGACGTTCTGCTATTTTGGTAGATAGCAATGCGAAGACTTCACTAACTTCCAGGTCCAGCAGCCAGCGAAAAGAATCAACGGCATGCGAGCCGATTGCGCCCAGCGTGCCACCACCCATTCGCTCATCGGACCACCAGTCCCAGGGACGATCGAGAACGGCGCGATAGTCGGATCGAAAAACGTAATTACAATGACGCACCTTGCCGATAGCGCCCCTATGGACCATGGCATGCATGGTGTGGCGGTTACTCAAGAACCGCAGTTCGTGATCGATCAAAGCAAGAACATTCGCCTGCTGCGCGTGATCAGTCATCTGCTTTGCTTCAGCAGCATTCATGGCCATCGGCTTTTCGCAAAGCACAGCCTTGCCGTGTTCGAGCGCAGCCAGTGTGATCTCCAGGTGCGTTGCCGGCGGCGTAACCACGCTAACCAGGTCCAGGTCATCTCTGCGGACCAGTTCTTGCCAATCATTGGCCACATGCTCAATGCCAAATTCCGCGGCTACTTTCTCCGCGTTTTCACGACGCCCGCTGGCAACCGACACCACGCGCGCATCTTTGCAGTTTTTGAAGCCAGGAATCTGGGTCGAGCGTGCAAAGCCCGCACCTACAATCCCGATGCGTACGATTTTGTCAGAACTCAAGACAGAACTCTCCATTAAACCGAACAGTTTTCTTAGAACCTGGCGCAATGTTAGCACCCTTATGAATTGGGACTAAGCGCGCATACATTTTGGCACCGGGCGCATCCAACACAACACCGAAACAGAGGCGCGTCTTGTTAGAATTGAATAACGCTGCGAGAATTCGGTAAGAATTAAGGAAAAGGATTTATGCAGAGACACAACATTATCGCAGTGGTCCTGCTCGCTTCCGTGACGCTGTTGGTTGTAACAGTTGGGTATGCGAAGGGATGGGGCGCGCTAGGTTTGATTAACCTTGGAGTAGTGCGTCTGACCGGAGGCAACAACTCTTCAGCGGACAGGTTGATTTCCGAGAGCAAATCTCCGCCGGCCCCGGAACTTGCGCCGGGCTCATGGATCAATTCCGAACCGTTGACTCTGAAAAACCTGCGCGGTCGCGTTGTGTTACTCGAGTTCTGGACCTTCGGCTGTTACAACTGCCGCAACACATTGCCATACGTTAAGCAGTGGAATGAACGTTATGGCAATCAGGGCCTGACGACCATTGGCGTGCACTCGCCGGAATTTGATGAGGAACGAAGCTTGGAAAACGTGCGCCGTGAAGTCAATTCACTCGGCATCAAGTATGCGGTTATTACCGACAACGCTTACGAAACCTGGCGGGCATACAACGTTGAGGCGTGGCCAACAATTATTGTGCTCGACAAAGCAGGACGCGTGCGTTGGATGCATGTAGGTGAAGGGGCCTACGACGAAACCGAACGGACCATTCAACAATTGCTTGCAGAATCCGCTGATGTGCCTCCTTCCTGACCTTGAGCTGCTTTGTATTGCTTGGCTATTTTTGAGAATCGTGGGCTTTCAAAACTAATTTGATCGTGAGTTCATGGGAATCTCTGAAGTGAGGAAAAGGGGGCCTGCCCCCGCTCTTTCTTTCTTAACCGTCTCTGCTCACTGCTTTCTGCCTACTGCCTACTGGCTTGTGGTGCCCCCGCAGGGATTCGAACCCCGAACCAACAGATTATGAGACGGGTCGAGGGGCATCAACAAGGCGAGATGAAACGAGATAACCCAGTATTTACCGAATCCGCAGCCGTCAAAGTTAGTTACATCTTGCTACGTCTCAGCACGTCATCGCGCCATAATCGCGCCATCGGGAAGCGTGGTTGCCCGGTAAAGACTCCCAATTTGACATCACTATTTCAAAATCGCTGCATGTGCATGCACCGCCCCACTACT